>WQVY01000046.1 GCA_009785605.1 Defluviitaleaceae bacterium
AACAACCGTAAGCTGCGCCCCATATCAAGGAGGAAACATGAGCATATTAAAAACCCAAAACCTATGCAAACGTTATGGCCGCCGCCCGGCAGTGGACAATGTTAGCATAACCGTAGAAAAAGGTGACATCTTTGGCTTAATAGGTCAAAACGGCGCAGGCAAGACCACTTTCATGCGCCTAGTAACATCCCTAACCCGCGCAGACAGCGGCGAGATATCCCTGTTTGGCGAAACCACCCCCGCCCGCCTAACCGCTGCCCGCGCACGCATTGGCTCTGTAATAGAGGCCCCGGCGCTTTATGGCAGCCTTACGGCGTTCCAAAACCTAGAGTATTATCGCATCCAAAGGGGCATAGCCGATAAAAACCGTGTACAGCAGGTACTAGAAACAGTAAGCCTGACAGATACCGGCAAAAAAAAGTTTAAAAATTTCTCCCTTGGCATGAAACAGCGCCTTGGGTTGGCCGTTGCAATACTTTCGCATCCGGATTTTCTTATTATGGACGAACCTACAAACGGCTTGGACCCGATAGGCATAATAGAGATGCGCGACCTTATTAAGCGCCTTAGCTTGGAAGGGATAACTTTATTGGTTTCTAGTCACATACTGTCCGAGCTTGCACAAGTTGCCAACAAATACGCCATCATACACAATGGCCGGCTGCTTAAATCCCTTACCCATGACGAGCTGCAAGAAGAATGCAAGCAAGCCCTGGCCATCACAGTAGACGATGTAGCAAAGGCGTCTGTAGTACTAGAAACAGCGCTTGGTGCAAGCAATTATAAGCAGGTATCCGCCAACGAACTACGTGTCTATGACCGCGTAGAAGACCCGGCAGAAATCACCTTCCGCTTAAGCCAAGAAGGCGTAAGAGTCTCTGGTATAACGGCAGTAGGCGACAGCTTAGAAGACTATTATACAAAAATCATTGGGGGGGAACCCAAATGATAAATATGATACGGGCAGATGTATACAGGATATTACGGGGCAAGGCCTTGTATGTGATATTTCTTTTACTAACGGTGCTGAGTGTGGCGCTGGTTGTAAGTACAATGTCTGCGGGCAATATTAATATTGGCGTAGAGTGGAACATGTGGGACGATATGGGCATTGCTGACATGGCAGTAGCCTTTAACGGGCTAAGCAGTGCAGCAATACTTTATACACAGTTAGATAATCTCGTGTTTTTCCTGTTGCCGCTTGTGTATGCGGTTATTATGCCCATGTTTATTTACAGCACCGTCAAAAATGAAGTTACATGGGGTATGTCGCGGGCCAAGATATATATGTCTAAGCTTGGCCTTAGCTTTGTACTATGTATTGTGATGGTTGTGTTTTATATGATTGTGGGTATGCTGCTTGCTACGATATTGCGCGGTTTTGGCGGCCCGGCCCCGGCGGGTTATTGGCAGCAGTTGTTTATGACCTTGGGGGCGCAGTTGTTTATTATGCTTGCGGTTACTTGCCTTGCGGTTTTCTTGATGTTTGCTTTACGCCATGGCGGGGCTGTTAATGTTGTTTATATTGCGTACTTTTTTGTGCCTACCATGGTTATAATGGTCTTGTACCAAGTGGTTAACCCGCGCTTTATCCGCTTGTTGGATTTTTTGCTGATGTTTGCTGTCAACAGGCTGGGATTTTTAAGCCAGCTTAGTATGGGTGAAATCCTTACCGCGTTTGGGGTTGGGGCGGCTCATATACTGCTGTGTACTGTTGGCGGGATAGCGCTGTTTAAGCGGGCAGAGATAAAATAGGGGCTACCCCAAGATATAGGAGGGAATTTATGTCGAAATTATTTCGTGCAGATATTTATAGGATATTGCAGGGCAAGGCCCTATTTATAACATTGGTGGTAATGTTGGCTATTAATGTGCTAATGATAGTCTCGTATCACATGATGCAAACAAGGCGTATAGACGCAATAACAATCACCATTGGAAACGAGGCACAACTAGAAAATCAAGAGCAGTGGGAAGCCTTAATAGATGAACTACCTGCGATGAACAGCGTCAATGTGCTGAATGTATTGACTCAAAACATGGAAAATATGTTCTTTTTCCTGTTGCCAATTATTATTGTGGTTGCTGGGGCTATATTTACACATGGCACTGTTAAAAATGATGTCTCGTTTGGGATATCTCGCACACAGTTGTACATGTCAAAGCTGCTTTTGAGTATGATAATTAGCGCACTGTTTCTAGTGTTTTATATTGCATCAGGGGTGATTATTGCCGCTATTGTAGGTGGGCTTGGCAGCCCTGCCCCTACTGGGCATTGGGCAAACTTTGTGCAGGTGATTGGGGCGCAATATGTTTTGATTACGGCAATGATATGTATTGGGACATTTTTGGCCTTCACAACCAAGCGCACAGCGGCTGTAAATGGGGCGTATATTGCTATTATATTTGTGCCGGCGCTGGTAATTTCAATACTAAGTGTTGCAAACCCGTCGCTTGAAAGGCTTTTTGATTTTAATATTACTTCGCAGGTCATGAACCTGTCCAACATACGTTATATGCAAGCTAGCGAAATTGCCACGGCCTTGGGTGTTGGGGTGTTTTGGATACTTGTCACAACTTTGGGCGGCTTAGCCTTGTTTAAACGGACAGAAATAAAATGACCATCCTGGGTATAGCATGTGTGATACTGGCAATAGCCCTTGTAACAACGCTTATATTGTGGCTAAGGCTAAAAGGCGATATCCGGCAGCTAGGCAAGAGCCTTAGTGAAATTATAAACACAGATACCAACGCACAGCTTTGCACCAACACCTTTGACAAAGATGTTACGGCACTTTTGGGCAGCGCCAATGATTTGCTGGCAAAAAGCCGACGCGATTTTATTGAAGCACAGCGCACAGAAGAAGACCTAAAGCGTGCAATCACAAATATATCCCATGACTTGCGCACCCCACTTACATCGGCTAAGGGTTATTTGCAGATACTGGATGGGACACATGTTGATGAAACAACCGCCCGCTACCTGGCAACAATACGCGGGCGGTTGGAGAATTTGACTGTTCTGATGGATGACTTATTTGCATTTTCGCGGGCGCTGGAAGGCAATACATCTGCAAACAAAGTAAATATCAGCAGTGTGTTGCGGGATGCCCTGTCAGAAAATTATGAAGAACTGAAGTTGAAGGGGTTTGTGGTAGAAAGCAGCATCCCCGACACGCCGGTATATTGCTATTGCGATGAAGACGCACTAAAACGCGTGTTGCAAAACCTACTAAAAAATGCGCATACACATGGGAAAGAATACCTGTGTGTATCGCTTTCAAACACCATAAAAGTCGCCAACAAAGCAGACGGGCTTGACAGTTTGGATATTAACCGCATATTTGACCGTTTTTACACGGCCGATGCTGCCCGTACCCACAAGCGTACCGGGCTTGGGTTGGCTATTGCCAAGGAGCTGACGATGAGGATGGGTGGCACGATTTCCGCAGAAGTTAGAAATGATATGCTTACTGTATGCATAAGCCTGCCGGGGCTGGATTAGGGTTTTGACACTTTGTTGTTTACTTAAATATAACGTATAATTATCTCTCGAAAATTAAAGCGAACAAATTAAGAGAGGAACATCAAAGTGAAAACACCCGTAACCACTGCATTAAATTTTTACCAAGGTCATGACCCTGCCGCGTTAACTGCCGTTTATGGCAGCCCACTATATGTATACAACGAAGGCATATTTCGAAAACGCTGTCGGGACATGGTAAACCTTACAACTTACCCGCATTTTAAGGTCAACTACGCCATCAAAGCCAACACCAACATAAGCTTACTACGCATAGCCAAGGAGGAAGGCTTATTGGCCGACATAAGCAGCCCAGGCGAAGCAGTTGCCGCTTTTGCTGCGGGTTTTGCAGCAGAGGATTTATTTTTTATAGCAAACAACATCTCCTGTGACGAAATGGCATTCGCTATAGAGCGCGGCATAACGCTAAGTGTGGACTCCATTTCACAGCTAAAAACCTATGGCAAGCTAAACCCCGGCGGCGAGATAGCACTGCGCTTTAACGGCGGCGTTGGCGGCGGCCATCACGAAAGCGTAATAACCGGCGGCGATAAAACCAAGTTTGGGATACGCGCCGCTTATATACCAGAAGTGAAAGACCTATTAGCTAAATATAACCTACGGCTTACGGGCATTAACCAGCACACCGGCTCGCAAAATACAGAGGATGTATACCTAAGCGGCGTAAAAGAGCTCTTGACCATTGCCAGCCAGTTCCAAAACCTGGAGTTTATAGACTTTGGCGGTGGCTTTAGCATCCCATACAACAAGCAAAACGGCGAAGCTCCTACAAACTTGGCCTATCTAGGCCAAGCACTAACCGCGCTTATGGAGGATTTTGCCACAGCATACGGCAAGACTGCTACAGTGCCGCACTTGACTTACATGATAGAGCCGGGCCGGTATATCTGCGCAGAAAGTGGGGTGCTTTTAGGGACGGTACACGCCATAAAGCAAAACGGCGAGACCAAGTTCGCGGGGACGGATTTAGGCTTTAACATACTGGCCCGTACAACGCTATACGACGCACACCATGATATAGAGATATACAGCCAACAACCGGAAACTTCGCCACCAGCTAAGCTGGAGCCAATAAGCATAGTAGGCAACCAATGTGAGTCCGGTGACTATATAGCAAAGTCCCGCCTTTTGCCGCCTATATGTGAAGGCGATATAGTGGGGGTACTTGATGCCGGGGCTTATGGTTACTCTATGAGCTCCCAGTATAACCATCGCCAGCGCCCGGCAGAGATACTTATACAAGAATGCGGTAATATAAAGCAGATACGCCGACGGGATACTTATGAGGATATGCTGGCTAATATGTTGTAAAATTTGGAGTTTTGAATTAAAAATGCGCTACCCATTGGATGTTATACTAATCTCGAAAATCATCGTCGACAACACATCGCGAAAAACTGCTTAAAGCCGCCGATTTTCCACTCGGTTGTCGACGTGATTTTCTGAGATTCGTATTACTGATGGGTAGCGCATTTTTTATAACTCTCTATGAAGCTCTGGTACTTACACCGCGTATATCCAATGATTGAAATCTAAATCTAAAAACTCGTCTATTTCTTGTTTGATACCCGTATCAATTTCCGAGATTCTTTTAACGCCGCTGGCTGTTATGGCCAAGGGGTTGATATATCTTTTTTTGGCGGAAACATTAACGCAGAACTTGTCGTGCAGCTTATCACATGATGTTGCCACAGCTGAGATAGCTGTGTATTCGCCCCAAAGTGATGAGAATTTTGGGGATTTATTTAGTTTTTCTATTACATCACTTTCGGTAGTGTATAAGTCATCGTGAGTTACAACCCCAAGCCCAATGGCACTGCGGATAATTTCCGCCAAATATTGCATTAGGAATCTATCTTCCTTGGATACATAAAAATGTGAATTTCTTAAAGATATGTGCGTGAACTTTTGGGCTTTGCTGATGGAGCGGAAGCAAAGTTCGTCTATTCCATGTTCATTTTTCATGACATGTAAATCATCATATACATCTTTTATTTGGCTTAGCTCTATGTTGTAGACCATATGTGCGTTGCCTAGCGTATACTCTAGCCTGTCTGCCGAGAGCATAGGTGTTTTATTGTCCGCTACGGGATATTTATGATAATCGCAGATATCATCAACGCCTATACCGTTTTCATCCAACAATCCCATGATTGATTTCGAATTTTCTATAAACCAGCGTGTTTTGTCTTCTGTTGATTCTTGGGATATATGGTCGTTATTCATAAAGTCTATTGTATGTGCAAAAACAGGGGTTGATATGTCGTGAAGCATGCCCGCTACCGCTTGCCTTATATCACCGGTGAAGTGCCACACTATGCTTGCAACGCCAATACTGTGGGTTAGCCTCGAATATGGAAGTTTTGCATCTTTGTAAATTGGGATATTAGAATACTCGGTCCCGCAATGCATTCCTACATCGGCAAGCCTTTGCATCTCAGGCGTGTTGGACAACTGGCTCAGTAAAGCTGGCACCTTGTTTGTATAAATTTGTGTATGCATATTTACGCCCCGCTTTCGTATTGGTTTTACCTACTATTACGCAAAGCCACGACCAATATCTCATTGCATACAAACACAAGTACAATAAAGCCCAGCGCCAAGGGGAACAACGCTTCATAGGAAATAAAGTGCAGTATCTGGCTAGTAATAAAAAACAAAACCGCAATCCCGGCACCAAAAGCCGCGAGTTCGTACCCAACAATTTTTGAGAGGACGCGGGGCGAAAACCGGTTGGAGGTGTCGCTTACCAATGTAGGAAGCATTGGCGCCAGTCCAAACCCGGTAAGTGCTATGCCGGCAACATTGCTTGTAAAATACAATACCGCAACCCCGGCAATGGATATAACAACGCCTATACGCACAATGGGCACTTCCTTTATCCATTTGGCTACCCAGCCAAAAAACATACGCCCGACAGTCATAGCTACATAGTAGACAGCAGAAAATATAGCAACGGTATAATCCGTCTGGTGCCCCCGTGCGATAAGTGCCGCCCCGGTAAAGAACACCAGGGTATAGTCTGTACCGCCCAAGAAGAAAAATGTAAGTATCTCTACTGCCTGGTGCCATTTTTTTGTAAGGACACGTTTTTGGGTGTGGCTATGAGTTACTGTGTCAGCGTCTTCTTGCACTGCTGCCTCATGGCTATCGTCTATCCAGACTTTTTTGTACATGCTTAATAAAAGCATAACCGCGATTATGAGCAAGATGCCAGTGATTGCAAAGTACCCCGCACGCCAGCTTAGTACGGCCATCATCTGCCCCATGATAATAGGGCTCAAAGAGGCACCAGCACCCCAGAAACAATGCATCCAGTTGTTGTGCCTGGCTGTAAAATGCTTGGCCATGTATGAGTTCATGCTGGATGCCATAAGACCTGTGCCAAACCCATAAACCGTTATGGTGGCCAGCACCAACGCAAAATTAGGGGACAAGGCAAGTCCAACAAAACCCACGCCCATGATAACAAGGCCCCACAAGTACAATGTTTGCAGTTTCATGAAGCGGTTGAGCCGCGACAGTATAACCCCGGCCAGTGTATATGTTACAGAGTACCCTACCAGTATATAACCCGTGTGGGCCGTGGTCATGCCTCGTATTTCGTCTGCTATCCCAAGCCATGATACGGTAAACGCGCCGTCTGGGAAACCCACAACAAAGTAGCTTACCAGGATAATACCAAGCAGCCACACACGGCTTTTCTTGACTAGTTCCATTTATATCTTCTCCAAATGTGACATGAATTTCTATTGTAGTAGTACCGCCAACTATTTCGAAAACAGTAGCGCCTATAGTTTCTGACAAACAGGGCATATAAACGTGGATGTACTGCCTGTTTTGATTGAGGTAATTGCTTCGCCGCATGTTGGGCATGGCTGATCATCTTTGTAACCAATTGCAAAATCCTCTACACAGTATCCACCCTTTTGGCCATAAAAGTCATTTTCGTATGAGAACGAGCCTTTTTCGCGTGACAGGTTGAGCACAGCCATGATGCTGTCGTATACGCGATTAATGTCATCGCCGCTCATGTCTGATATTTTCTTTTGTGGGTGCTGGCCGGCTTTAAACAAGATATCGTGCATGTACATATTGCCTATGCCGCCTATGTTTTTTTGGTTCATAAGGAAGGCTTTAATTTGTGTTTTTTTGCCTTTGAGCAGGTTAGCAAAATACTCGCGGGTAAAATTTTCGTCGAATGGGTCCATGGCTATGTCTTTTGTGTTGGGTTCGGTACTAAGCTCAAGGTCGGAGACGAGCAGGTATTTGCCAAACCACCAGAAACGGGCGGTGTAGCCGCTATCATCGTTAAAGTTGAGTTTTATCTGATATTTTTCTGGCAAGGTTTCTTCGTTTTCGAAGTATATGATATCTGCGCCCATGCCAAGGGATAATAGGATGTTTTCGCCGTTACTTAGTGTTGTTATTATCCATTTGCCTTTGTGGTATACGCTTGTTATTTTTGCGCCATGGATGCGGTTTTGGAACTCTGCCTCAGGGATGTTAGCGCATTTTTCTTGCAATAGTTCTATAGACTTAACTGTTTTGCCTTTTTAGGGCATTGTTCATCTGCCCTGCTAGTTTTGTGATTTCTGGTAATTCTGCCATTGTTATGCCTCCATTTTAAATTATAGGTGTGGTTTAAAGTTATTTCTGATGCAGTGTATCGCTTCTGCCGGGTTTGTCCGTTATAATTATAGCGAAATAGTTGATATAGAGCCAACATCAAAGGGGAAAGTTTATGACGGCATACGAGTTAATGATTAAAACAAATTACCACCTTATCAAAGGCGGCGAACTAACCACGCCCCAAAAGGCCAACATTACACGCCAACTCCTTGCCGCGCAAAGCTTGCCAGATGTTGTGCGCTGGGGAGATATGTACCCGAAATTTTTTATCCCGCCGGATAGGGACAGCAAAAAATTTCAGACAGTTGTCCCCATGTCACCAGCGACACAAATATTATCACAAAATTCATATGAGCTAGAAATAATACGGCTACTGCACATGTTTGCGCCAGAAGACAGCAAAGCCGCTGTAAGTCATATAGTAGACGAGACGCTATCACGACTCAAGAAAACGTGCTTTGGCTATAAAAGATGCGCTAAAGGCGAATGTTTCGAGTCTGCGATTGTAACATTGCGCTTCTTGTCCACTGTTGCGCCTACAAGAACGGATTGGATGAAGAAGCAGATTTCTGTATTCAACAGTCATTATTTTGACAAGCGCCGCCGTAGCGGTGTGCTTATGTATTTCTGGCTATGCCTTTTGGAGTTGCCTATTGCTATAGCAGAGCCAGAAATACACCTGTACAAGAATATAATGCTAAGCCAACCTGTGCGCAAGCAAAAAAAGGGCGAAGACCCGGATCTTCATCTAGTATTTGCAAATATTGTGCGAAATACATTGATGAGATTGCCGGAGTTTTCGCTGATACTAGGGCAAAACAAACCCTTGACTATGTGGGATATTAATAAGTTGGAGGTAACAAATGAGCGAATATAAAATTAACACACACACATTAACAACCGTACTTAGCAAAATGCTTAGCACAGATATTGCAAGCGCTGATTATCAAGCCAAAGCCTTAGAGGGCGGCACAATAGGCAATGTGCTGCTTGTCACAGGTACTGCATACGCAACTGGCGGCAAAGCGCTTCCATACAGCGTAGTCTATAAAAAAACTGCCAAGTTTAAACGCCACAATGACCCGGACTCTTGGCGCCGTGAGTATGACCTGTATGCTTCTGAGTTGGGGACGGTTTTTTCTGAGTCTTTGCGGTGGCCTATGTGCTATCACTCCGAGATAAGCAGTGAAGAAAACCAGCTGTGGCTCGAATACATCCCCGGGGTTACGGGCTTGGACATGACACCCCACATGTGTACCCAGGCAGCACATGAGCTTGGCCGGCTCCAGGGCAAGCTGTACGCCACGCAACCTGGTGTATTACAAAGCCTTACAAACTTAAGCAACACCGGTTACCTAAAAAGCTTTTATACGAATTATAGGACATGGCCAGAGGTATACGATTATATCCGCAACAGCGAGTGCGAGCTCCCGAAAGAATTATGCAAGATGCTAGTAGACATAGACGAACAAGCAGACGAAATATTCCAACGTATAGAAAAACTGCCCATAGTGCTGTGCCACCGGGATTTTTGGGTAACAAATATACTTTGCACACCGGAAAAAATAGCACTTATAGACTGGGATACCACTGGCTGGGGCTATTTTGGCGAGGATATCGCAAGCCTTATTGCAGATGATGCGGATATAGCTTACATGGTAGAGAACTTTATAACTTGCATCCCCGCGTATTACAAAGGTTTTGCAGAATATGCGGACATTTCTCATATTAAGGACAATTGCGTTTATGAGATAATCCTTCTTATGTATGGCTATAGGACTGTAGAGGGCTATAAATTTGCAAAAACACCTGAGGATAAGATGCTTTGCCTTAGTACTCTTCAGAAGATGTATGAAATGAAGGCAGTGCGTGTGTGTTGTTAAGGGATATGTATGTTTTCAACCCAATTTCCAAAATTATTATAATGACAGACACCAACTAACTCACGCATACCTTTTAAGCCCTTCCAGTCGATTTTACAGTCTGACAGGTTTATATGTTTTTCCAATAATTTCGTAAGTTCACCTAAGTCCAAGATAGAAAAAACAATGGCCTTTCGGATTAAATTATCCGTGTCCATACCCTCGACAGTCTTTACGCGGGAAACTGCGTCTGCAATGTCCTTACAATGTTCAATCATGTGTTCAAGTACTTGCTTACATGTTCTTTTCATAAAATACAAACGCCTCCTGCTCTACATTTTTTTGGAACGATTCATCCATATGTCGCAGTCCAGGCTTATAAACCAAATCCAGCGATATGGGAATTGCGGCAATTAAATCTTCTCTTAGGCTAAAAAAACCCAAACCAACCGTAGCTGATTCAAACTCTACAAGTATGTCAACATCTGACCCGGGAGTATATGTTCCGCGGGCATAACTACCAAAAAATGAAGCTCTCGCAACGGGGTGTTGCTCCAAGATAGGTTTTATTTTTGTTGCAATCTCATCCCGGGTCACAATGCCCACCTCCTATGATACTTTCACGAAAAAAAGCGCGCCCACCACCTGGGCGGTCTTTCCCCAACAAGGATAAAATAACCCCCATACCCCCTGCTGTTTACAAACTCTGTATAAAAGTCATATGAGCCTACAAAGCATCTTGCATCAACTTGCAAAGTCTTATAGTCAAGGGAGCTTACCGTAAAAATACCCCACGCCACAACAAACCCATCATGATATTGGTCGCGATTAAGCGATGCTATTACATAGTCACCTACATTTAGCTCTGTCCAGGACGGCCCCCACCAAGCTGGGTGGGTTTTGTATACTACAGCAATCTCTGGCCTTAGCTGGCGGGCGGCTTCCCTGCGCAACATGCGATTTATCTCGCGCTGCGTCCTTGTATAATTGCCATCGCCGTCTTGATGGCGGGCGCCTGCACTTACAATAAAACCTGTGGACTTTATTGTTATTGTATCTTCGCTTGACTCAATTATCTCGCCAATTAATAGTGTATCGTGGCGGTTGCCCGTAAAATGCGCGCATGGAGTCCCACCATACGCCGTAAGGTTGTGTATGGCCAACACAACAACCGCAGCCAATATTACCCAAAGCCACTTTGCTCGCATATTAATCTCCACACCTTCCAAACTTGTTTTGCCGTAGCGCCTCATACAGCACAATCCCCACCGCAACAGATAAATTAAGCGACCGCGCGTCGCCTACCATGGGTATGCTAACCACGCAGTCGCGGTATTCGTCTAGTAGTGCAGGTGGCAGGCCGGCTGTTTCGCTTCCAAAGACTATATAGTCGTTTGGGCTGTATTTTACGTCTGCGTAGGTTTTGTTGCCGCCGGTCTCTACCAGGTAAATACGGGAATGGGGCGTGCCAATAGCCTCAACAAAATGTGCGAAATTATTGTGTTCACGCACGTCTATCTTATACCAGTAATCCATCCCTGCACGCTTTAGGGCTTTTTCGTCTAGATAAAAGCCGTAAGGGCGGATTAGATGCAGCTTTGCGCCGGTTACCAGACATGTGCGGCCTATTGCGCCAGTGTTGTGGGGGATTTCTGGCTGGTGTAATACAATATTCATAGATACTCCCTGGTTTTGATACAAATGATAAAGGTTTTTTGGGTTTTGATACTATTGGTAAAGGCGATATTGCCGGCTACGGATACGGCTTCTAATACCACTGCGCTAGCAAGTGGTCGACTGTGCCCGGCTGGCTGGCTAACTCTATAAAGATTTCTTCAATCTTACCGGCAAGCCCAGTCGCGTATAAGTCTACGCCAAAGGTGGCCGTGTCTGACAGTATTGGCTGCAAGTCCACGGTTTTGGCAGTTGTGCTTAGCTCAAGCTGTGAAAGAGGCAGCACTGCCGCTGGCAGCTTGGGGTCTGGGCTTAATGCCATGACCATACCTGTATCATCTAGGCCCATACGGTAGCGGAGCCACAATGCTATAAAGCGCGGTATTGCGCTAAGCCCGGCAATGTCCATACCTGCGGCCACCCTGGAACTAAGTGTCACGCCAAAACGTACGGGTATTTTTTGGGATGCGTCCATGTTAATGCGCGCTGGGGTATCTGGGATAAAGGGGTTGGGGAAGCGCTTTGTTACTACCTCGTTTAGGAACTCTTGCGGGTTTATTATGCCGGGGTTGGCCACCACGGGCATAGCCTCACTAGCGGCGTGGTTTATCAGGGCTACCAAGCGCTTATCTTGCATACAAGCCGCAATTGTAGGGTAGCCAAGCAAGGTCCCGGTTACACCCAATATGGTGTGCAGTGGGTTGAGGCAGGCGCATACCTTCATCTGGTCTGCCCTGCGCACGGTCTCCCTGTCTGTGAGGTATACACCTTGGCCTATTGTTTTTTCGAATGGTGGGCGGCCGTTTGGGAATGCGTCTTCTATCACCAGATACTGTGGGCTTTCGGCGTTAACAAATGGGGCAACGGTGGTGTGTTTGGCGGTTTGGGTAATTGCAGTAGAAGCAAACCCTTCCGCCGCTAATATATCCGCCACCGCCGGCGAAGGCGATGGGGTGATTTTGTCTATCATCGTCCAGGGGTAGGATTGGGCCTGTACGTACTCTATAAAGCCAGCCGGGGCCTGGTTGTTCTTATGCCAGGCTTTTGCTATTTCTATGACTGCGTTGGCTACCTTTGTACCGTTTTCTGCAAAATTGTCCATTGCCACTAATGCAAGCGGCGGGCCGCCTGCATTGTACCGCGCCAAAAGCCCGGCAGTTACCTGCTCCATTGCTGTTGTGGCCATGCTTGGGGATGGGCAGATATTTGTAGCGGCGTAGCCTTTTTCTGTTATGGTAAAGCTGATTAATTGCAACCCTGGTTGTGATACAACCTGGCAAAGCCGGTTTAAGTCCGTGCTAAAAGCCTCCGCAACGCTTGCAATTACGCGTTTTTGGACGGTGCCGTCCGCCATAAGACTCACAGCCAGTGTTAGGTTATCGTATGGCGCAAACGATGCCGGGATTATGCCCTCATCGTAGGACTCGTATACGATTATACCGGTATCTGTATGGCAAGCCTCTAATAAATCTTGCTGCAACCCGGCCAAGAATATGCGAAATATATTGCCGGCCCCAATGTGCAGCCATGTTGGGGACTTTATTGTGCGGCTGGTCATTGCTTCTACATCCAAGGCGGGCAACTTGTAGCTTTCGGGCCAATTTTCTGGGTGGCTAAGGCTTTGCCGGGTTAAGGTTAGGGGTTTTTGCATGGTGTCCTCCTGAGCTTGTTAATTACAGAGGCTTGGCTTGGTCATGCTTTTGCTTATAAATACGCAGCATCTCGTTATAGCGTGCCCCTGTTTTCCTGTAGTATATCTCATTTAAGCCAGACATTACAGCTATGCCCAAGGTTATGACTGCGGTACCTATAAGCCACAAGTGCTCCCAACCCGTAGGCAGCGCAAAAGATGTCAAATAACATATCGCAACCAACACAATTAATGCAAAGTTAAATGCTATGGCTCGCCTAAAAAACCGCCACTTAGTTATCACATTTTCACCAAAAAACACTTCCCACAACACGGCTATAGCAATCGCAAGCACTGCCCCTTGTATTATAAAAGCGAAGGGTACACTGTACTCAAAGTCTGCACTTGTTAGCCTGGCATACAATGTCCCCACAACCATGTAAAACCCTATTAGTCCAAACAGTATCCCACCGGCTATCAATTTTAGCGGTATAACGGTAGCTATCAATTTTTTCATAAATGTCACCATCCTTAATCAATTTTTTATTCCTAGTCTTTGTTTTAGTAGTTTTGCATATTGCCTTGATACAACAAGCCTTTCGCCACCCATCATAGTAACCTCTATACGGCCACCAAAATCCGGGCAAAGGGATGCTATCTTGTATATGTTTATAACTTGCGACTTCGCGCTTCTTATAAACCCAGCATCCGAAAGGACTTCTTCAATCTCATACAGCTTTAGCTGCAACTCATATACTTCAGATGCGGTGTACAAGAACGTATTTTTGTCTACAGACTCGAAATACAATATGTCTTGTACATCCACCAGGTAAGTTGCCCCGTCCTTTGTACAGGAAAGTTTATTTGCAAAGCTTTGCAGTAAAGACTCTAGCTTGCGTATGTCCTGTGTGGCTGTAGAGCATCTGATAATTACCTCTGTATTTTCGTATCCTTCAACAATTTCTATTTTCACACTATCACCTCCAATTGCGTACTTCTTGGGCCCACACAAATTGTATTGGCTATGCCTCTTTATTTCAACGCAACTTAGTAGGCTGTTTCGCCAACTTAGAAATGGCGCGTGTTTGACACCGCTGGCGCGATATGAAATACTTCTACGATGCTATTTTCCATAAAGGATGATTATATGAGCGCAAAGCAAGGCAAGTACGACCTCACCCAAGGCCCCATTTTACATAAGTTGATACCACTATCCATCCCCATAATGGCCACATCGTTCATGCAAATGGCATACAGCCTCACAGATATGTTTTGGATGGGGCGGCTTGCTGGCGGGTCCGCTGTGGCGGCGGTAGGTACTGCTGCGCAATTTTTATGGCTATCTATGGCCTTTATGGTAATAGGCCGCATGGGCGCAGAAATTGGCGTGTCCCAAAACATGGGCCGTGGCGACACCCAAGCGGCAAAAAGCTTTGCACAAAACTCATTTATTATCGCGCTGGTATTGGGCATAGCTTATGCCGCAGTTATGATTACTTTAAGCGGCCCGCTTATAGGTTTTTTTAGGATTGATGACCCGGTTGTTGTGCACGAGGCACGGCAGTACTTGGTTGTTTCGGCGTTGTCTATCCCATTTTTGCTGGCGCACAATGTTATCACCGGGTGCTACAACGGGTTTGGCAATACCAAGATCCCTTTTTATATAAACTCCTTGGGCCTGGTACTTAATATTATCATAAGCCCTATACTCATTTTTGTGCTGGGGCTGGGGATTGTGGGCGCGGCGGCGGGCACAGTTGTTGCGTCTGTTGTTAATTTGTCCCTTAAGATATGGGCAATAAAGTTTTATAGCGGCCGCCCCTTCGAGGAATATGCCATCTTTAGCAAAATAAATTGGGACCGGGTAAAGCAGATATGTAAATGGGGTATACCTGTAGCTGCGGAGTCTGCACTGTTTACATCGCTGTTTATGGTAGTCTCGCGGCTGGTATCCGAGTTTGGTGTGGGTGCAATTGCGGCTCATAGGGTGGGTTACAATGTAGAGGCTTTGTCTTTTATGGTTGGCGGGGGTTTTGCAATGGCCTTTGCTGCCTTTGTAGGGCAAAATTATGGCGCAAAAAAATGGAGCCGCTTGCACAGCGGCTCTCGCATATCGTTAATTGTTATGGCCGGTTACGGCGTTTTTGTTACAATTGTATTGTTTGTATTTGCAAACCCGTTGGTACGCATATTTTTGGATTGCCCATACGAGATACAAATGGGTGGGGATTATTTAAGGATAGTAGCGCTTACCCAGCTAATGTTCTGTATGGAAGGCGTAGCGGTTGGGTCTTTTAGGGGGCGCGGGCTTACGGTTTACCCTTCTGTTGTAAGTATCAGCAGCAATGTGATACGTGTAATTGTTACGTATGCATTGGCGGCCACAGCCCTTGGCATTACCGGGGTGTGGATTGGCATTGCCGTGTCTATGACCATAAAAAGCGTGTGGTTGTTGGTTTGGTATTGGGTCAACGTGCGCAAGCTACCCAAGGTTGACGAGTTGGAAAGCGATTTACAAGTTCAGTAACGTAGGCTCCTTGCTCCAGGCGTGGCCCATTTCTGACGGCAGCCGCGCTTGGTTAAAGCATTCTGCCAAGTCTATGTGCAAGTAGGGTACGTAGGTGCGTTCTTCGTCTGTGCTTACACGCACATGACTTTCAGGGAAGTTGTGTATTACGGCTTGACCAAATATCGCGTCTATTAACGTCGCAAACGGCCTTACTGTACGCACTGTGCATACTGCGTCACCATCGCCGCGTGCGGCTTGCGCTGCAAAGGTTAGACTATTGACCATGCCGTTTCCTATTGCTGGGCCCAGTTCTTCAACCCGCCCGTCCCGGTGGTGGACTGTACATACACCTTCTTTGTCAAAGACACTAACCGTTATCACTGCCTTTTCTAGCTCATATCGCATAACAGGGCTATGAAGCCAAAAATTTGTCGCATGAGACGCGGCATAAAACACCTTAGCGCCACCCACTTCCCCACGCAACACGCATGTGTCAAAGGACTCTATATCATTTGCGCGATATGTTTCTGCATAAACATTTTTCATATTGGCAGAGTCCTCCATGGTATTACCCAGGAGGAATAACGTGTTTTGCAAATGGTGCGATGTAGCATTAGACGCAACCGAGTCATTGACCAGTTGCCCGTCATCCATAGTGATGCGGCCTGCCCAGTTGTTGCGGCGGTAATATTTCCAGTATCTTGGCCAGGTAGTAAAGCTTTTGAACAACACAGGCTTGCCAAACTCACCAGCGATAATGCGGGCTTTTATGCCGCGCATAACACTAGAACAACACCACTGGAACCCAACAGACAATGTATTACCAGAAGCGGTAACGTTTTCGTCCAACCTGTTAAGGGTTTCTAGGTCTGGGACTAGTGGTTTCTCACACAGCACATGGCTGCCACCGGCCAAGGCCGCAGTACAGTGCTGGTAGTGCAAGAAGTGTGGCGAGGATACAAGCACCAGCTCTGCAGTTTTTCCGGCTGCATAAAAGTCCTCTAGCCGGTTATACACAGGCACGGTATTTTTGAATAAGTTGTATATGTGAGAGTCTTGTGCATATGGGTCTACTATTGCTGCCAGGCGTACATCGGGTACGACATTATCTAGCAGCATCTTGCCATGATTAGCGCCAAAGCCGCCTGCCCCTACCAGCACAGTGTTTACCAATCTTGATTTGGGAGTAGTCATAATTACACGTCACCTCTCCTTTGGTCTTCTATAGATGCCTTTATACCTTCGTATATGGCATTTTTAAGTTCATATGTGTTTTGTTTTTCACGGCTCTCCAGGGCTGTGTTTATGGCGTCGCGTATGGCTTTTTTAAGCTCTGTGTTTGTGTGTTGTTCGGTTTGGGCGCGGGCCTCTATTGTGCCGTTGCGCACGGCCGTTTTAATTACATAGTACAAGATTGTTATCACTATCACTGCAGTCAGCAAGGCTATTGGTATTATATGTATGTCCATGGCTTCGCTCCTTGGCCCGTACTTTAATCGTGCAACATTGATAATAAATTAGCGCAATTGCTTTGTAAAGGTTTTGCGTTGACGATATACAATTGAGTATGATAGTCTCCGCATATAAGTGTTTCGTTACGAAGGGATTGGAGGAAACCATAATGATATGTAAAGATATTTTTGACGCGATAACCAACAAGGCAAGCGCATACAAGTACTCTGCAATGACTTATCTAGACTTCGAGGATTGCAACAACTCCGAAATCTTGCACGATGGGGACGATTTCATCCTAATGCAAGACAAAAGCAAGACACCGGCAATACTTCATTTCGCAGCCAACGATTTTGAGGCATTGGTCAAGGCCATTGCGTGCTTGCCAGGCAAGCTGCGTATGAATTTCGTACCAAAGGAGTATGCACCACATCTAAGCAAAATTGGATTTACGCAGTGGGCAGAGTTTGTGGATTTTTGGAACAACGACATAGCCAAAACCGTGTCACAGCTAAATAATGTGCACGTCCCTGAGTATCTTAGTGCAGATGACTGCGGCGAGGCATATGCTATTTCTAAGCGGTGCGAGCTACAATCCAGAGGTTATGAAGGGCAAAGCGTGGAATATTTCGCTTCATGGCTCGAGGAGCACAATGTCATCATCCAGCGCAGTGGTCCCGCTATAGCTGGGTATTGCTGTGTTTCTATCTACAACGAAGGCACAACCCTTTGGGTAAGAGATGTAGGTGTTGACCCAAAGCACCAAGGCAAGGGGTTGGGTAAGATGTTAATGCAACAAGCCCTGTGCTATGGCGTACAAAACGGGGCAGTAAAGGCCTTTCTTGCAGCCGATATATTGAACGAAAACGCGATTGGTTTGTTTAACAAATATGGCTTTTTTGCAAAAGAGGTTGAAAGCGAGCTGCAGATGGTAAAACGCTAAAACAAACATGATAAGCATATTACAACAGCCTTGATATGCTGCAACTAAACAAATAATAAACAGCCCAGCCAAAGTCGAAATAGCGGAAGTTTCAACGCTTTTCGGCAATGGCTGGGCTGTCTCAAATTATTTCGGTATAAATATTTATTCAGTATCACAAATGATATCTATAGTATAAAACCCGCCCTCTAAAAAAGGCTGCGCAAGCTCGTCTTGGACGCGCACATAAATTGTACATGTATCTGTAAATTGGGTGTCTAAAACTTCCACTCCCCATTTATCAAAGTTGTACTTTACCTTGTCGTATTGGGCGTAATCGCATGTGACTTGGTAGTGTTTGTAAAAAACTTGTACTATTGGGCCTGCGGCTTCCATCGCGCCCTTGGCAGCTTTGGTGTAGGCACGTACCAGCCCGCCGGCGCCTAGTAATGTCCCACCAAAGTACCGGGTTACCACACATACATAGTTTATTACACCCGCTTTTTCGAATACATTTAGCACTGGCATACCTGCAGTACCGCCTGGCTCACCGTCATCGTTGAAACGGATTATATTGCCCTGTGTTATTGAGTAGGCGTATACATTGTGATTTGCGCCTTTATTGGCCTCGCGCACACTGGCTATCACTTTGTGCGCCTCTACCTCCGATTTTACTGGCTCACATAGTCCTATAAATCGCGAGCGTTTTTCTTCTAATTCGTATATGCCTGGGGCTGGCAGGATTAGTGGCATATGCTCCTCCGTTGTGCTAGTGAGATTAGAGTCATCTTTACGTACTCCCTAACCTGGGCGCTTTTTATATCCATGTCATGTACTAGCTTATTATAAGCTTTGGCTAACATCAACTCTACTTCACCCGGCGGTTTATTTGCCAACTCCATTTCTGGGACAGCATACTCTACCACCGCCGACAAAACTTTTTCGTAAACATTAAAAACAACACTATTGTAGTCACTATGATACTTGTGCAAAACCTGCTGTATCTGCTCACGAGTAAAGCATGTACAAAAGCTATTTTCGTAATAGATAGCTTGCAAGTATCTTTGTACATATTCTATGCCCATAAAGTCATCTAGTTGGCTTGTAACATAAAGCTCCTCATCACCTATATACCCCGCAAAGCACACAGGATAAGAGAAAATTATACCTGCCGGCAGCTCATGTGCATGGTACCATGTAAAATATTCTGTATATAAATCAAAGAATTGTTGGATGGACTCCTGCAGTGTGAAGTTATAGTAATCATAATCTGTAGGGGTTATGTTTTTCATGACACTGTGATATAGGTGCCGCGCTGTGTTTATCTTTATTTTTATCCTGGTTTGGCCATGTGAGTACAACGTAGCTATGGGTACATTTTTAACTGCATCTATAGCACAGTCAAGGTCAGGTAAAGATTTTAGATACAACCCTATTGTGTACAGGTTGGATTTCATAATGTCTTCACCGTCTTCTATAAGGAATGATGCCGAGCCGCTTGTGTACTTTTTTGTTTTTTCTGCCAGTAGGCCTAGACATTCGAGCTGTATGCGTTTTATTTCATCGTCACCCACAATACCGGCATTGTACGCGGCTTGTACTAGCGTTTCGAAATATGCATCTTGCCTAAGCTGCGCAAAGTCAATGGCGCTTACGCGCTTAAGGTTACTGCTCCCACTCGTTTTCCCAGTCATCAAAATAGCTCCCCTCGTGGTTATGGTCTTTGTCAAAGTCCGGCTCATAGTCGTGAGTAAACGACCTTGCTATTTTTATCCCCTCCCTTTCTGCCAGTAGCTCAACAGAGCCTTGGCAAATGGTTTCAAATGCCTTTTTCATATCTGCAATAATATTGTCGTCACTTATTAGCCCGTCGGCCATCATTACCTCGCGGGATTCTGCTTTTAAGTAGTAGAAAATCTCTAGCAGGTTGTTAAGAGACTCTGCGTAGTTGCTTGTATTTAGGTATTGCGAATCACAAAATTCTTGTATTAACTTACCCATGATTCCCGTACCTAGCTCTATGCGCCCGTGGTTGCTTAGTGCTATGGTCCTTGTTTCTACTAGGTCTTCTACCTGGGCCAGAGTCAATGACAGGCCAAAGTTGCGAGACAAGTCATTTAGCATAAGTACTTCGGTGATTGTTTGCCGGTTAATTAATGCTTGAGTTGTACTTGTAGTAAGGCTAAAATTCATACAAATCAGCTCCTTTGATATACTGGTTTAGCACATATAGTAAGTGCCTGTTATTTCCCTGTCAATTCTTGAAATTCATGGGTTTTTGTGCTATTATAGATGCAGAAAGAGACAAAAAGTGGCGCACCGCTTCTGCGTCCATTTTTTCCCACGGGGCTGTATTGCAGTTTCTTGGCATATCAAAAAAGGCCTGTGCATATGGGCCTTTTTTAATGAAAATAGAGCGAATTAATTCGCTATAAATGAGAGGATGATACTAATGAAACGTAAGTTTACCCTACCCGGCCAAGCTGGCCACGAGGCCCTGACTCTAGAGTTGGCCAAGCGCTGGGGCGCAGACGTAATACGCGACAGCGACGGTACGGCCCTTTCGGAGGAGATATTACAGGCAGGATATGAGATATATTCTACTATCTGCCCAATAAGGGAGCATAACCCCTGGATACGGGAAAACATGCATGCACGCCAACAAACATTCCTATGTACCGCCCCCAAGACGGCCACAGACAATGAGCTAGAAATCCGCCTTATGGACGGTTTTTTCGAACTGCAGCTAAGCGTAAACGACAGCCCCAACGCCATGCCCTACTGGCAAGTATATGACCGTACTGCCGACATGCCACTAAAAAATAGCGATTGGGATTACAAAAACGGTGTAGTCACCATACACACACAACCATACCGGCAGTACACCGTAAGCTTCCTAGCCTGGCGGGACTGGGAAGAGATTTCTATGTACAACCACACAACAAACAACTGGGATAAGGAGCGCCTAATGCAGCTCAACCCCTATGCCAACCACGCACA
>WQVY01000047.1 GCA_009785605.1 Defluviitaleaceae bacterium
ACCACGGGAAAGTTATTGCGTATATTAGCAGCACTTGTACTCAACACGGCATGCACTGCTTCATGCGCCATCGCCCAGGGGGGGTCTAGGATATTTTGAAAATTCGTAATCCGCCTGTTAATGTACCCACCGCCGCCACTTCCATATGGCACATCGATGTGTATGTTAAACACCACAAACCGCCGGTTCGGCTCATGCCCAAACCAATCGCTAACAAAGAATATGGATTCTTCACCGATGGCTACATGGTGGCTTACCATGTCCCACGTCCATTGCTCCGGTGTTCCGTCCCGTTCATGCCCAAAATAGTACACGGCATATGTGCTTCGCACACTAAGTACAATACCGAAGGGCGAAAGCGGCGCGCCTTCCACTGTTTGCACACGCCCACGCTCATATCGGATAATAAAACCGCTGTCATTTTTTGCACCCGTAAAATCCGACCAAAAATTAACAGCAGCGGTTATGGCGTCATCCGCATACTGCGCTTGGGTATGCTTCCCAACAAACTCCCGCAATGCACCGGCTTCGCTAATATGCTGTACAAAAGCATGAGCAACCATTTCTATGTCCCTGGGTGAGGTGTCTGGGATAAACCCGGGGATAAACCAAGCATCCCCAAAACCAGGTAGTCCGTCAGCTACCATTTGACGGGCGGTTTCAACGGCGTTGCTTATATCACGCGCATCCGCGCTATTCAAATACAAATCCAACCCCACGCTTAACCACACAGGCAAGTTATCAAGTTCGCGTTGCGTGAGTTCTTCGATTGAAAATGAGACTGTGTCAGGAGCAGGCTCTTCGGGTTCGTCAAGCTCGGTTGTACATATCTGTTCGGTTTCGCCAACTTCGTTCTCGTATGCCGATTCATCTTCTCCAATAAGATTGTACGTGTAACACGACGATGGGGGATAAGTATATTCGGCATCTTCCTCCGTCGTACTCCCTCCGCAAGCAGTAAATAAAAAAAGTAACGCTAACAATAAGAATAAACGCTTATTCATAAGCTAACCTCCTCATGGGTGTACCATCCTGTATTGATTTCGCAAATCCTTTGAAGGTCTAACTTGAACATGTGGCATTTGCACTCTCTCCTCTCGATGTCCATATTATATCCTTATATGACTACCATTTACAAAGGCCTAACCATTGGAAGTGACTTAAGTCAGGCGACGACAACTTTCCATACGACGATGAATTAGCCGATTTTATGCGCGGGTAAGTAAAACCAAACTGGGCATGCAGTTCAACTTGCACACGTCACAAAGAATCTGAATGTTTTATCTTTTAGGAAAGGAAATAGACAACATGAGCAAAAAATAATAGAATATAAGCACAAAATAAACATATTACATACTGTACTCATATCCGCTGTTTAAGTGATCGCTTTTGGCCCAATCATCAAAACTGACAGCTTGTAGTTCCCACACCAATTTGAGTATTGTCGTCTATGAATACAGCTTCTTATTATGAATAGACATAATTCAACAAAGATGCAAGCGATGAAATACTAAAAGATGGCTTGGTTGCAAAGCGATATAGATAAATAGAGAGTGCTGGGGGTATAAATGAACAACTACAAAATACTTGAAACGGAGCGTCTGCTTTTGCGTCCATTTTCTATTTGTGACGCAAAAGCGATGTTTTGCAACTGGGCAAGTGACCCAGAAGTTGTTCGTTACATGCCATACGATGCGTGCAACACTTTGGATGAAACAATACACAGAATATCTGAGTGGATGACTTATTTTGAGAACACCGCACCAAACTCAGCGGTGTTTGCCATCGAATTAAAAGATAGCAATGAAATAATTGGTACAATTGATTTTGCAGAAACTGACATAGAAGCCCGTAGTGCTGAAGTGGGCTATCAACTCGGCAAAGCGTGGTGGGGTAATGGTTATGCAACCGAAGCATTGCGAGCAGTAGTCAAATATGTTTTTGAGATAGTAGGCCTGAATCGGTTATGGGCTTCTTATGATCCCCGCAATCCAGGTTCTGGAAGAGTGCTTCAAAAGGCTAATATGCTATATGAGGGAACATTACGCCAATGTAAAGTAAGGCGTGGTGAACTAGTAGACAGTGTGCGTTATGCTATTCTCGCAGAGGACTATAACAAAAAGAAGTGTCGGCTATAAGGACAATTCTCCTTTGCAGTCATTACAAGGACTTGAAGTAAAAATTAAAAGGCGTGTTTTCATGCATAAACTTAACCCCAACATATATCATGGTCTGTCCAGCGAATCGACACTCGGTGATATGGCACGGCACTTACAAAGTCTTTTGCCAGTAGAGATTCCTGTAAACTACCCGATTAAACCCATGTTTACAAACATCGAAATCGAAGAAAATATACGAAACGGCATGGTTGCGCTATTAGATTTTATGCGGTTGTTTTACGGCTTGCTTGCGGAGATTAGCAAACAATACGATAAACCAAAACCTCAAAGCAGATTGGGCAAAACACCAAGTATTGCTGTAGATTTTCCATTCATTTACCATGCCAGAAGTATATTGCTCAACATTGGCTACAACAGCAAATTGAACGACAATGTGCTGTCGTTTTGCGGAATAAAAACGCTTAATCCCATCATCTGTTGCGAAGGCATGGAAGCAACAACAAAAATCTCCATGCCAAAGCTAATTAGCTGCATTGGTTTCTTAAATGATTGTGGTATGTATTTTGAAGGCCTTGATTTTGATACGCCTAGTCACTGCATGGCAGATGATAGACCTATTGAAGTCACATACCCCGACAATCCAGTTGTGCTTGTGGGGTTGAAAATCATGGCGGTTGCTCAACGCGATTTGCAATGGAAAACCAAGGATGAAGTTTTCTTGCGTTGCGATTATCATGCTTTAGCGAGTGATTTAAGAAAGAGATAAAGTTTCCCCCTACCTCACATACTCTATCCTAACAACCCTATTTTGCTGCCGTTCTTCTTCACTGTCGGCATATAGCGGCCCGCCATTTATTGCGGTTAGCCTACTTTCATCTATGCCACTATCCGCTATCCGTCTCATTACACTTACAGCCCTACCGTAGGCTATGTCCCGCCCTAGCTCTGTAAACTCCCCGCCACGTAGCAGCGATACAAAGCCATGCACATTAAGGTCGTACTCACCACGGTGGTTGAGTACGTTTATTACTGCGTCTATTTCACTTTGGATGTAGGGGTTAAGATAGTCCCTAATCTCTGTGCAATAGGGCTCAAAGAACACAGTAATATACACAACTTCCACAATATTGCCTTCAAAAGTGTACCCCGGCGGCAGTTGTACCGCCCGCAATGGCGCTACATCAAACAAGTCGCCCCTGCTTGGCCGTGGAAGCGCAAAGCCATGCCTGTTTATCCACATTGCATGAAATATATTTTCTGCAATATTGCGGTCATGAAGGACCATCAAGTTATGCCTTCTGTCATAAAAGGAAACATACCTTAGCTGATTTGCAAGTTCATCGTCACTGGTATATCTATGGGTCTCTATATCTCTTATATGGTTTAAGTTGGGCCTCCTGGCCAGTGCACCTTCACTATCCCGTACATACGTATAATTAAAAGTTGCGCGCAATGCCCCCATAACAAAGGAGTTTACCAACTGTGGTTGGCTAAGCAGGCTGGCACATACAATAATACCCCCAATAAATAAGCCACCACTTCCAAATTCGCCCCCCATATATGTAGAATAACCGGGGCTGTATATCATCACGGCCTCAAACCCCTGTCTATAAAGGATGTAGTACACCTCCGCAAACTGCTCTACAGACAGGCCTATAGCGTTATACTCGCCGCTTACAAGATAATCGGCCATGCTTTGTGCCGTTAAATCCACACTTTGCCGGACATCTATGTTAATAGGTACATTAAGCCGCTCGAAAAGGGAGCCAGGTCTTGGTCTGCTACCAACTCCACGGTTTGCGTCAACCACAGGCTTCCAGCCAAGCCATTCATCTATTAGCAGGTTAATCCCAGAGGCGGCAGGCACTGGCTGCGCGGGGGTTGGGGTTGGCAGTGGCGCTTCATCATTGTCATACTCATATACATCTTCCCCGTTGTTGTAGGGATGCAGGCTTGGGCCTGGCGTAGGCGACGATATATATTCACCCATCCCATCTCCGCTGGGGGGTGGGGCAGCACCGTTACACGATGCCAATAAAAGTACAACTGCAACTACAATAAGGCAAAACGTTACAACCCTCATGCAAACCTCCTGCGCCTACGGCAATAGTTATACAACTACAATTGCCCCTTGTTTTATATGCGGCGAAATACTCATGTCTATACGGTTGTTAGCCAGCCTACAAGCGGCCGGTGCTACAAGTTTCATACCATGGCGTTTATAACCGCCTTTAAACAACTCATAAAAACCGTTTTGTTCCAGTACTCGCTTCTCTTTAGAATCAAACCCAAAAGCCGGGAAAATATATGAATCTTCGCTGCCGCCAAAGGAGCATACAAAAAACAACATCCCCTCCCCCTTTTTATCACATATAAAGGGGGAAAGGTCGTTATATTTACGTGTTACCCCGCCGCCATCTTCTATGCCAAATGGTACGCGAACATAGCGCTCGTTAAACTCGTCCTCTGCAGCGTCTGAATGCATTGCGTCGTTGTACAACTGTACTGCGCTATCAACCAATGGCTGCATATCAACGTATTGGTCATCGCCTACATTTGTATCCATGGCAGGGCGTGTATCACTGTGCGCAAGACACTGGTACTGGTAGCGCAGTACAGCACCAAGGCTGTACCCGCCCCAGTATCCATGCATGTATTTATCGAATACACCTTCTGGCAATGCCTGGTTTAAGTGCTGCACTATGCGTTGGCAGTGTTTAACCGTATCACCGCATAAATCATGCAGCACCGGCTCGCCGTTGTTTGCGATGGCTGTATTTGCATAGCCATCTTTATACCCGCAAGCATACCCTTCCTGGTACAACCTAGCTAAAAGTTCAAGCTTATCATCAGACATACCAGCACCTCGTCTACAGGCCTACCAAGATAAGCATGATAAACTTAAGCACAGCATAACCGTTGTATGCCCTTACAGAAATAGGCGGCAACTGGCTATTTGCATTGTGTACCTTTATATCCTCGATATAGTACTTTGCAATGTTTCTTGCTTTTTCTATGTCTGTGGCTTTTTCTTTAAATATCCGATTAAAATCTACCGGCGAGATTTTGTAAAAAGCCAATATAAAATTAGCAATTTCATCTATTAGCTTGTCGTCTTGATAATCTTCGTTGAGCTTCATTGTCAGATGATGCACTATGTTATCCTTCGTGCCCAGGTCCTTGTATTCGCTCTCTTGTATATTGCGCGTTGCGTATATCTCACCTATGCGGCGCATAAATTCGTCGTTATCTTTATCGTCTTTGTGTTCATAGATGATTCTATCTATGTCATGCTCAACAAAGGGCTCTACATCCCTATCAGCTTCCGCATACACCAAGCCGTATGCCGCTTCGCTTTTGGGTCTGTCGCTGGGCAGGAGGTTAATCGTGCAATTTGTATCTCCCAGGCCTTCTTTTACATACAGGGGCAATATGCCGTGGCTGTCTTTTTTGGTGCCCTGGGGAAGGTTGTCCCCATCATAGTGCACCCAATCTATCATCTTTGACCCATTGCCAGCCAAGAAGACATTAAGATTATCACCGTCCGCAAGCCTGAAGCGCTCCTCGCTCCTTAGTTTTTTTATAAGCCCCCCAATAAAATACATCAGGCCCGCAATAGACATCTTGATCTTGGAAAGATGCTTGATACTGTTGCCGTCTGCAACATCATAGTCCTGCACGCGGCTTACCTCATAGCTAAGGCTGTTGGCCCTGCCAAATGGTTGCAGCTTTTCTACGATACCGGCGCAATTTTTTACATATGTGTCTATTGCATGTATAAACTTTTTGGGCTCTGGGCTTTGCCCGCCGGCAAGCCCTTTACTAAACCCGGCGTTGGCCATTTGCAACAACTCTACATGCTTAGTCAACTGGCCGTTAGCATCTGTCATGCCGTTGGTTAGCGAGTCCATGCGCTTGTTAAGATGCTCATAAAATTTCATTACTACGGCCTGTGCGTCCCTGTTTGTCTGATCTATTATTCCAGCTGTTAGTATATATTGGGCTGCAAAAGGTATAGACAAATGCGCATTAACACCAACATCCCCATCAACAACTGTCTTTCTTTGGACGACAGAAATATCCATAGAGCCGCCGCCTATATCCATACAAACAAAGCCATGGGTAAACGGGTCTTTTGCACTAGTTTTAAGGAAAAAGTCTCCGTCATTCTTTATACAAGCGAGCCCAGTCGAAATACTCTCGTTAAAAAACTGGACGCTTGCATTAGTAAAGCCGGAAAAATTCCTTACTTGTTTCAAGGCTTCCCCGTTCCATGCGGTATTAAATTTTTGCCGCTGTGCCTCGGGCAAGCTGGTAGGGTACGAGACTCTAAAATCCGCCACGCCTACATTACCGTTTCTTATTTTTACTGCTGCTACACAGCACATAAGCGCAAACTGGCCCAAGAAAGCATTAAGCGCATCTATGTCACCCGTCCATTTCATGTCATACTTAAAATAACGGGATTGCCCCAGCATACTGTGTTGCGCAAAATTGCCAATCTCAAGGCCGCTTGTCCTGTATATGTTGGCATGGATAAAAGGCAAAGGATTATTGTTTCCATTGAAGCGCATCAACGTAGAGCTAAAAACACTGCGCTCACGGGTATCACCCAAGCCACTATCAACAACCCATTTGCGCTGGGATGCAATAGCCGCCGGCAGTTCTAAGTCAAACCCTTCTCTTATCTTTGTTGTGACATAATTTGACTCCACTAAAGATAAATCAAAAGGTACCGGCTTTCCGTTTAAGCCCATGATATAAGCAACAGAGTTGGTAGTCCCAAAATCAACACCCATTCTTACTGACTCATTACCCGCCTTGAAATAAGAGCCTTCTGTCCCGTCGGCCTTTATCCAACGCGGCCTTACAAACAAACACCCCGATGGCCTCCCATCAAAATGCACATCCAGCATCCTTGGATATTTTTCGACAGTAAATGTTTTAAACAAGGGCGTGACAGTTATTTCAGTTTCAAGCGTAGCGTCTCTAAAATCGGCTACAGAAAGCGAGCCAATCTCCAGATTATTGGGGCCGCTGTTGTTTGCCGAAATAAAAGACGGGAACGATATATTATTGTAGTTATTGCTTGCAGATGTATTTATGATAGAAACCGCATAGCTTTTCCAATGCTCTATCTCCACATCTGGCCATATTGCTACGGCGGGCAATACGTCGTCTATTGCATTTGCTGTGTCAATGTTCCCGTTTACGGCATACTGCTTAATCATAGGGAATGTTTTGCCATTGGCTACATGACTTAGTACAGATATTTCATATACATTTGTATCGTCATACAACCCCCTGTAAACCTCTACAAAATCTAGCCCATACCACCTAGATGTAGACTCGTCAGGTGCAGCAGAAAATTGATGCATGTACTTACACGCAACCTCTGTAAAAGGCAAAATAATCCCGCCTGCAGTCACAGGCTCTAGGTTATTATTTTTGCAGGTATACATGCCTCCAAGGATAGTGGGGGCACCCCTGTCTGTTTCATAGTTTAATATTTTGCATTCTAGCTGGTCTGTCCCTCTGTACCTGACCAGCCTGTCCAAAAACAGGTTGTCTGCAATGGCACCACTAAAATATTTTAGTGTAGATTCGGATTCGTCTGTAAAACAGGCTTCTGATGCATCGAAGTAGGGGGCAAAGCTTATATCTTCGTTGCTGCCAACCCCAATGTGCTTTAGAAGCTCTATTTTTTTGCGCTCAACCAGCGCTATTAGCAAGCTCTTGTCTCGTCCAGGTTCGATTTTTACATCTACGCCGTTCCTGTTGGAGAGTCCTTTCACTAGCGAGTCCAACCACTTAGCAAAAAGTGCAATTTCAAAATCGTATAACGCGCTGTCTACTACAAAGTTTGGCGCTGGTGCGTTTTTAGAGCCCCGTGTCCCTGTACGGTCATACATGCTTTGTGTACCCAGTACATAGCGGGGATAGCGCTCGCGAGTCAAGAGTTTATAAAATGCTGCTTGCATAGCGGTTTCGCCGCCGGGGATAGCCGCCAGCAGGGTGTCTGCGGAGCTTACTGCAATCATATCGTTGTTTATGCATATCCCCTGGAGCTTATAATTCTTGCTGGTATTGTGGTACAAAGGCGAAAATCCACTTTCTGTTACTAGTTCGTCTGGGATTTCCATTGTGCTGTTTATATCAACATTGCCCACATGTATACGCCTTATATCTTTAAAAGCAATAAACGTCAGCACATTAAACCACTGGCGCACAACTATATTGTGGTAATAACCCGCACTTGGCACGTCCTCATGGGGCAAGTCCTCAAAAAACGGGGCATTGTGCTTGTGAACAGAAAAATCAAAGGCATCTAAACCATTGGTATTAAGCTTGCTGCCTGTAAAACGGTTATCTTCCCATATTAAGACATGCGAGTTGCCACTATCATCGTCCTGCCATACATTTCTGCCAGTTTTGCTTTTGTACGGTGCAAGCTTTGTGCTTACTATATCTGCTTTAAATGTATTTATATGCTGGAGTGTGATGGTGCTGTGTCTTGCGAAGTCAGAGTTTTCTAGGCGGGCAAGATACTGGTACACGCAAAGCCATTCAAAATGGGTTAGCAGAAAATCTGACGGGCTACTTTCATTTTCATCCATGCCAGGCAAGCCGCTACTAATCACATCCAAGCCAATGGCTTTGGCAATGCCTGCTTCGGGGTCAACCCATTCTTCTTTTTTATATTTGTTGTAGGTGGCTATGCATCTTTCTTTGCCATCGCGTACTGCTACAAGTTTATTTTCTTCTTTTACAATGCCATAGTCTTTTAACTTGTTAAGGGCCAGGCCAGTAAACAGCGCCCTCCATTCGCCCTGTTTTACCCGTTGTTTTACAGAGAAGTTAAACCGCTCTGCCCCGCCCCCTACACTGCTTGCATCTGATATATCGTCGTCAGATGTGCTGTCTTGGGTCTTGTCTGGCGTAAAAGCATCTTGCTTAAACCGTCCCTCTACGCCAACACTTGGCATGATGGGCCAGTTGTCTTTTACATCCCAACCTGGGTAGCGTTCGTGTGGGGGTAACTTTTGCGCTACATCCAGTGGCATCCCGGTTACTCTCACAAGCAAGTCAGACATAAAATCACCAACCAGCTTGTCTAGCACAGTAGTTTCTTTTAGTTCTTCCCTGTTTTCGATAGAAAACCACAGCACCCAGTCGTATACACATGCAATATCTTGGGTGTCTAATTTTTCTATCGAAAAATCTTTTTTCTTTTTTTCTTCGATTTCGGCAATGGCCTTGTCAAAATCGTCTGCCGGGAAAAACAATGTGCTTGGCGAAGTGGCCCCAAGTACAAGCTGCCCGTCGTTGTCTTCTATGGCTGGGGGCTTGTAGTCAAATATAATGTTATAGCAAGACGCTGGCCAGTCCATGCCGTCGAATGCATCTGTGTTTGTTGGCAGTACTAAATTGCTTGAGCAGGTTCTTAAAAAGATACTCTTTGCAGGCGGGTTATCAAGGCTGACTTTTTGGAACTTGATATTCATGTTGTATTTCGCGCTAAGGGCAAGCAAAGCAACCATGCGCCGCCACTGGGTAACAAACACTTCACTCCTGCCAAGCCATTCTTCTGGGTTGCTGATAGCACTGTACAAGTCCAGCGCACGCCGGTAAACAGAAGGAGTAGAAAATGGGTTGACGCTTTTGCCTTCATCACCAATTTTAATTTTAACTAGCTCGTCCAATAAATTAACAGCAATATCAATAGGCGGCCCAAACACACTGGGATTAAGCTTGACTTTACTCTCGCTATCCTCTTTGCCAATTGTGGGCAGTAGCAATAAGTCCATGTTGTCCCTCCTCTATTACGTTACGTGTTTAGCTATACGACTGTAAACCGACTGGAGAATCTGCCTTATTGCGATATCAACATCGGTCTTTGTTTTAATGTCACGGTGCACGCGGTTATATATATCGGCATATACAGCACTCCAGGAAATTTTGCTACCTGTTACGAATGCTTTGTCTGCACCTATATTATTTTCGCAATCTTTAATAAACGCCTCTGTAATCTTTGCTAAATTTATGTTTTTCTTGCTTTTTAGCTGCTGGGCTATTACGTACCGGCTTCTTAGCATCGTGTGTACAAAAAACCGCTTGAAACGCTCTTGGCCAGCTACGCTGTCATCGTACTCATACTCTGTAACCATGCGGTACAACCATGTGGCTTGTCCGTTAAAATAATCAAGCAGCCGCTTAAATTTTAGCAACCCGCCATCGCTGTCACCAAAAACCGTATCGTCCCAGGCGCGCTTTTTAACAAAGGGCTCACGCACTATTGCCGGCCATTGGACATCGCTGCCCATCTTTTTCTTTTTTAGACCGCCATCGCTGTGTTGGGTAAACTCGTTTAAAACCGCAGGGATAAATACATAGTTAAACAACAAAAACTTGCTTAGGCTTTTGCGCAGCGCCTCGCCTCCGGGCATATCTTCCCATGTCATATCAAAAAATGCAGCCTTGTCTACACCAATGCTAACCCAGTTGCGGGATGGCAATTTGTCTTTTTTCGATAGCATTTCTGTCACAGACGAGCTAAAACACTCCTTTGCGGCAAGTGCGGCGTATAGCTCTACAACATGGGGCCAGTTGTCCTGGTCCTCTCCCATGTCTGCGTATTTATTGCGTATTATTCTTAGGGATTTGTTATCGTCTTCTGTATCTGGAGCGCCAAGCACATAAACCTTGTCAAACACATCTGTTGCCTTATGCTCCCGGTAGTAGACCATGGCATTTTTAGCGCTTGCCAAAAACTTTTTAGGGTCAAGGAGTTGCTCGCTATCGCCCTCTTTGCGCATAAACGAGAAATATGGCAAAAGGAACATCCCGGCTATGTGCAGCCTTCCGGGATAGCCGTTAAGCGCATCTCTTATCTTGCGAGCTACGGCTGGGAAGCCCGATGCGCCCGTACCACCAAAAGACGACGCAATAATAAAAATATTTATTTTTTCACCTGTTGACCCAAGCTCGTTGAGCATATCGTCTAACATGCCTTTGATATGAACAGACTCCTCCAGCCAGCGCGCAAATGCAAGCGAGCCAATCGACGGGTGGGCAAAAAAGCCTTCTGACATGTTTAACTCTGCATACTCTTTGTGGCTAAACAGTGCTTTCATAAAATTGATTTCGGCATCGCACCCTTGGTCGCCTCGCGAAACCATGTCTTTTATGTGATATTTTTTTGTTTGTTGGCTCCCGTCCGGCCCTGTAACCGGTGTAAGGGCAAGGCTTTCTTTAACAGCTTGGGATATCTTTGTTTTGAATGGGGCAAAGTTTTTTGTGTCTGCCCCGCGAATATCCTCGCGGCAAGCGCTGTACTCGTCTATTAGAGTCCGTACAGCATCTCTGCTGCCGTTGGTTATGTCTGGGTCTATTATTAGTACCTTTAGCTCGTCTGCGTCTATGTGCCCGCAATCACACAAATGTACGACATGCCTCAATACACGTATCCCAGTGCCACCAATAGCAATTACATAGTTAGACATAAAATTTCCCTCCTATATCAAAAACTAAACCAGTGCCTCGTGGGCAATACCAAAAAAAACAAAAGAACCACAACCTGGATTGCCAACAAAGGAAGGAAATGCAACATGTGGCTAAAAAGGAGTGAATTTTCAAAAATATCTACCAAAAAAGCCGTAAACACAGCCCCGCCGGCCAGGGTTTTTATGTGAAATATCGTGTAAAACGCCGCAATCTTTTTAAATTGTTTATTCCGCTTGTAGTAATGTTCGGATGTATCCCGGCAGTGCCATAAACATAAAAAGGTAACAACGCCCATAAGGGCGCCAGTAGCACCATATGACCCCGTTTTCAAATTTGCCCAGCGTTCAATTGCCCAAGTGGCCAGCGGAAACAATGAAAACGAACCTAAATACAAACGGTCGCTTGTTGCCACGCTTATATAGTGCCCCGCCAAGTATGACAGGCCCACCAACCCTACAAAAATCAATGCACGTATTATGTTTTTTTGTGTTGTGTGTTTCATTGTGCTGTTTCCCCCTTTAAATGTTTGCCCGCTGGCCTACAACGGCATAAACCAAAATATTTGCCACAATACCACTGGACTCTTCGCCCACACCAAAATATCCAGCCCTAATAGACAATTGTGTTAGCATTTGCGAAAGCCCTACAGTGTACTGGCTAAAAATTATTGGGTTGTGTATAAGATAGTGATTACTCTCTACGGCGGAGTAGTTGCTAATCCACCCTGGCAGTACATTATCCCGCCTAACTCTTACATATGTTGTAACCCGAAATCTATTTCTTGGGTGGTTGCCCAATGGGCGAATAGACTGGTTTGGGTTGTTCTCCTCTACATTTATCCTTAGCGTAAGGGTCAACTCGTCTAGGCTGGTTGTATTAGCCCAGTCAATTTCGCTACGCGCCATTATGTCTCGTGCCCTGTCTGCCGAGACTGGGTGCCAGCCTGTTATTTCGTCTCGCAGGTATTCGATATTATGGGTCAAATAAAACTCTGTGTTTTCGGGCATCCAAAACTGGGGCAAGGTAAATGGGATTGCTATGTCCAGTCTCGCGTCCGGTTCAGCAAAATTGGGTATTATGTCTAGGTACAATATAACGCGCTCATCCAGCGGAGTTATTTCTTCGTTTTCGTGCTGCAGCACTAACCCAGAGTTCCTATACCACCTTACTTGCAGCCCGTGATTTCTATATATGTGTGCGGTTACATCGCGCTCTATTGTGCTGTAATTGTGGAAGTTGAAGGTTGTATTTATCTCGTTGTTGCGGTGGAAAAACATATAATCAAATGTCAAACCATCAAGATTTTCTAGGCCAGAACGCAGCAGATATGAGTACTCAAAAACATCTTGCGCATCCCCCAAGACCAAGATATATAAGGGCCGCGTGCCGTCATGCCACAGCATTTGCCAATTACCTTGCCCGTCATGGTGCATATCTGCCTCTTGTGGGTATGTAGCATTGTATACATTGCCATAGAACGGCAAACGGAAAGAGAACATAAAAATTGCTTTTTCTGAGTCAGTAATAAATTCTGCCAGGCTGCTTACAATTTGTTCTGTGGCAAACCTATGCTCTATTAGGTCTGTAACAATAACCGATACATTGTCCCTGTTTGTGTTGCGTATGGTACTTGACAAGAAATTTGTCCTATAGTGGTTTTCGTACGGGGGGAAATAGAATTCCTCGAAGGCGCCGGGCTGGCGGCCCCACTGCGAAAAATACCAAGGGATAGAAAAGAAGAACGGACTGATGGCCGCCTCATGATAAAACTGATGGCCGTACAACCAATATGGCGTTGTCCCATCCCCATCAAAATTGGTTATGTCAAACCTATAAAAATTGCGTTGGATAGTTCCCCTGCCGCCATCAAGCAAGTCCGCTGCAAATGGCAGCAACTGCAAGATATCGGCAAAGTGCTTGTTTGTACTTGTATCTGCCTGCTCTACAGCTCTGGCAAAACCCGCCATAAAAGATGTTGCCTGTATATAAAAATCAATATTTGCAGGTGACCTTTGTGCCTGGCCGGTGGCACTAGCGCTGTGCCGCATTGTTACTGTTGCGTCAGGGTCGTTTGGGGACGTGATTCTGCTACACGCGGCTACAAAAATAAGTGCAAGCAGTAGGAGTGCTAGGGTAGTTAGGCTTTTCATTATTCCCCCTCCTCTGCCCCATTACTATGCATGTCTGGGTCATCAAGATACGTCTGGTTCGGCTCTAGATCTGCAATGGAAAGCGGAGCTACATTTAGCTTAAAATTGAACATCCTGTGCATTAATTCGACAATTATTTTTTGGGGGTTGTAAGTAGCAAAGTCGGGTGGCAGGCCTGCACTGGCTATAAAGCGGGCAGTTGTACTTCTTATTTCCTCATCCATGAGGTCATTGGTTTTAATTAGTTGCAGGGGCGTTTTATTTTGCTGCGCGCTATAGCTCTTTCCAAAAATTATTACGTATTTCTCATTTTTAGGGTCATCTTTTAGCCAGCTACCTATCCTCTCCCACCACATAATGTCTGTGGACCCGATAGATGAGCCAAATATGCAAAAGACCGTGCTCTTGTCTATGATATTTAGGGCTTTGTCCATTTCTATCCCAGGAGGCAGGTTAGATTCCTTTAATACATTTAACAAGTTTTGCTTAATAAACATCCTTTTCACATCTGGGTCGTTGCGGATACTTTCATTTGATATCTGACTTGGATTGCCCACGCCCATAACCGGGTAGCTTTTTTTGACATGACCATGTACATGAATACTCTCGCCAATGCGCCTTATGCCATCGTTACCTTGTTGCAATTCCCCATCTAAGTCGCTTTCGTCTACCAGACGGTCAAAGATATCTGTATAATTCAATTGCAAGAAGTTTACTTCATGGCCGTTGATGATATTTTTAAGGGTGCGTGCAATTTTTGCATCAGATACCTGCGTATAAAATAAGTTAATGGACTTTACAAACTTTTTCAGTTCGGCATTCATGTCCCGTGATATATTAACCCTCTTGCTTAGCGCGATCAGATATTTCATAAAATGCATATAAAAATCTTCTAAGCAGTCAACAAAATGCTTAGCCTGCTGTTCCATATTCCTATCGTCAAATTTTTTGCTTTGTTTGCCGATGCCTTCTTCAAAGTCAACCCAGTCTTCCCACGCACTGTCATTTAGTATTTTTGTCTTAAATCGTTTGAGCATCTCGCTCTCGCCACATGAGTCTTCTCTATAGACTTTCAAATAGTCCCTAAAGCTTGTAGGCAACCCTATGTTTAAGTCAAACCCGTTCCCAAGGATAAATGTTAATGACATAGCTATCCCCCCAGTTGTAATTTGGCGCAATTGCGCCACTTATGTATAGTAGCTTACCTTTGTATAACCCCGACTGTGCCGGATTAAGCTGTGATTTAATGCTGGTTATACTAATCTCAAATAAATTCTGAAAATTTGCCCAAATAGAAAATATCAGGTATTAGTGATTTTTCGTTTGGGCAAATTTACATTTTACTTGAGATTAGTATTAACAGGTAATAGCCCTGGGGTTATTTGACATTTATTGCTACAGACAGGCTTTGCCAACACCACAGATTTTGTCCCTGCGCAATAGAACAATTAGCGATTTATTGCGTCATCTATCTGTTATTTTCGTCGATGATGCCACTGCTGTCAACCGGACATGCGTTCGCATGGCAAATTACATCTACATTGCTACACGATATGCACAAGTGGAAATTAAAGCAATTTCCTACAGGCATAAAGTGGCTACGCCACTTGGCTTCGGATGCAAGTGGAAATTGAAAACAATTTCCTACAGGCATTAAGTGGCTACGCCACTTGGCTTCGGATGCAAGTGGAAATTGAAAGCAATTTCCTACAGGCATAAAAAAACCAGATGCACTCGCGCATCTGGCAATACAGGGCACACACGCCCTACACAAATAATTGTATCAATCCTAAATTATGTAGCTATATTCACCTAAGCCCCACTAAGCACAACCTCAACCCAAAACAAGTCCCCAACAACCCTAATATCCAAACTCCCGCCCATAAGCTCAACCAGGCTTTTGGCAATATAAAGCCCTAGCCCGCTGCCCTCTGTGTGCCGGGCTTTGTCCCCGCGTATAAACTGCTCTGTTAATGCGCTATCTGGCACTTTTTCTATGGGGGTGGCGGATGTATTTTGCAATGTAAAATGCACTGTGCCGTCATATGGCATTGGCGTGATTTCTGCAAAAACACGCGTGCCTTCTTGGGCGTATTTTGTTACGTTAGAGAACAGGTTCTCCAGTGTGCGATACAGGTGGCGGCTGTCCGCAAATACAACCGTCTGGGCAGGTATGCCGTTTTCTTCGCACGCGATAAACACTTCCGGTTGGCGAATCACCAGCGTTAGCCCGCGCTCGTCAAAGCCGTCTTCAAATTCCCCGGCTACTTGGCCTACAATTTCCGCCAGGTTTAGCTCTTGCGCTTCTACGCGCAGGTTGCCGGTGCTGGCCTTGGATGCTTCCATTAAGTCCTCTATTAATGTCTTGAGCCTGGAAGATTTTCTTACTAGCACATTTACATACTCTGCTGCTTGCCCTTGCAAGCCTTCTGTTGTTAATAAGTCTACATAGTTGATGATGGAGGTCAGGGGTGTTTTTATATCGTGGGACACATTGGTTATTAGCTCGCTTTTAAAACGCTCTGCTTGTATTTTTTCTACGCTGGCCTTGTCATACTCTGCCGCCAGGCTTAGCAAATGGGCCGCACAATAGGTAAAAGCCCCAAGGGTCGCAAGCGAAAACACCAAAACCAACGGTATAGAAAAATAAGCCATAAGCAATACCAACTGCCCCGCAAGCAACAAAAGCGCAGAAAAGCCTATTGGCCGCCATACAGAGTAAACACTAAAAAATCGCACCCAGTAAATTGTCGAAAAAAGAGTTCCATCCCTCATCCTAGCTACCAATTCCCCCAGGGCCAGCAGCGCAAAGATATATGCAAATAGCGGTAAAAGCACAAGGTTGGTCCATGTTGTACCTGGTGGCAGCGGGGTAATTACCATCCTGCCGCCACCCCACCTTACGAGTTGCCATGCCACATTTGCACAAGCTGCAAACCCTGCACAGCAAAAAACTAGCAAGTATAAATAGTCGACCCTTCGTATAGGGTAAGAAGGCCGCCCGCTTAAGCGTACCAGGTCAAAATCGGTTTCACTTGAAGTAGATGGGCTTGTTTTTGCATACCATATAGAAAACGCAAACGCTAACAAACAAACCAATAGCAGCAAAAGCGACACCTCTACCCCAAAGTTAAATAATTGGCCTATTAGCCAGCCAATATGTGCATTGAACGTACGGTTCCCGGCCCTTACAAGGGATATGGCACTTATAAAACCCATTATTACCGATATAAATCTAATAGAGATTAATATCGCAACATTGCCATTTTTCATATAAATCTCCGTCCTGCAACTTGTTTATACCTGTTTATGCTTGTTTTATGCTAGTTTTACGACTTTGTACCCTAGGCCATATACAACTTTCAAATATCGCGGCTCCTTGGGCGTGATTTCTATTTTTTCGCGGATATGGCGGATGTGTACGCTTACGGTTTTAGACACATGAAAGGCCGGCTCGTTCCATATGGCTTCATATATTTGGTCGGATGTAAATACCCTGTCCATGTTGGACATTAGTAAGTGTAGTATGCTGTACTCTAGTGCGGTCAAGTTTACAGCCTCACCTTCGGCTTGCACCAGCTTTTTATTGTCGTCTAGTATCAGCCCGCCGGTTTGGTATATCCCGGTTTCTACAGCTGTGGGGTTCATCCCGCCTAGCCTTGCATAGCGGCGCAGGGTGGCTTTTACCCTTGCAAGAAGCTCCACAGGGTTAAATGGCTTGGTTATATAGTCATCTCCGCCCATGTTTAGCCCCAGTATACGGTCTGTATCTTCCGACTTTGCCGAAAGGAATATTATTGGCACATTGCAAAACTCGCGGATTTTTACCGCCGCTTGCAGCCCGTCTACCCGTGGCATCATTATGTCTAGAAGGATAAGGTGGATAGCTTCATTCTGGTTGGCCTTCTTCGTAGCTTGACCCGCAAAGTCACGGTTGCCCGCCGCAGCAGCAGTGGGGATTGCGCCAGCGCGGGCAGCCTCGATGGCTTCGTGGCCGTCTTTTGCTTTTATTACACCATAGCCTTCCTGGCGCAAGTAAATTTCCAACGCACCCAGGATATCCGCGTCATCATCGCAAATCAAAATATTATAGTCCATCATGCACTCCATTCCACGCCACAATTACAAACCCGCCTTTATTGTCCGAAGATACCATAAATTCTAGTTCATATGGCACATATATCATACCGTCTTGGGGGAGTTTGTGCATTATATGATAAGTTTGGCCGTCTTTTTCAAAGCTTATATGCCCATAATTGATAATCTTTGCAACATATTCTTCTAATACAAGATTGCTGTGCTTCATAAAGTATGCGTGTGCACGGCCTACATAGCGGAAGTGCCATGGCTCAAACTCTATGCCCGTAATTGCTGTGGCATGTTGCGGGTAGCGCAATATTAAACCATAGCGGTACGAGTTTGCCGCAAGCCACTCCCCTTCTGGGGTGTTGCCCATTTCCATCATGCCAATGCCAGGGGCTAGTATATCTGCGGCCAACCCTGTGTGATGTTCGCTATGCCCTGGGGGCTGTACAAATGCGCTATTAGAACCGTCACCGTACAAGTCTGTCTGGGCTTCATAGCTACGGAAGCCACTGGATACAAAGAATGCTGCAATATCTTCCTGCCTGGCAGTGGCAAACATCTCAGACACTGCGCGCAGTGCAGACTCATGCAGGTACATACCGTCTACACGACTTACAGCTACTGTTGGCCATGCACCGGTTATATGGCCGCTGTAGGGCTCGTATCGCATTGCGTGCTGGCGGTTTATAAGAGCCAGGTAGCCTGTATCTGCTATTTCGTGTATTGGCATGGTTACTAGAGGTATATTGCTTATGGGGTCGCCGTTTGTCCCGTTGATGTTGAGGTCATTGTTGCCGCCATTGTTATATCCATATCCATGGGGCGGCTCTTGGGATTCGCTGCCTGTGCGGGCTGTATAATATCCACCATTTGGTTCGCGTTCGATATTAGGCCCGGCATTATTTGAAAATAATATAATCACGGCTACCACAGCCACCAACGACAAAAATATTACAGACAATGCACCACCGGACAACCGGCTCTTCCGGGATCTTGGTCTTGGGCCTGGGCTTGGTCTTGGTCTACGTCTTTCTGGCCTTGGCCCGGTTGCTCTTGGGGTGGATGTATATATATTGGTGTTCTTCCTTGGTTGCATAATTTCATCTCCTTATGATTTTAGAAGCTGTATTCAACTCCGACAATGGTGACTTTTCGTGACAGATTTTTGCCAATTGAGGCGGCTCTGACGCGGCTGATAAGGCAAGCAAGGAGGGGCCAACGAAAAGTGGCAGAAATCTGACCGAAAAGACGCCGTTGGCGGGGCTGAATACAGCTTCATAGCCTCAACGCTTAAATATTTACTCATCATAAACATGTGTTTAAACGCTCAGTGTACATAAGTATAAAATTGTAAACCTAAATTCATGGCTTATAAAGATTAAGATTTTTCAAATTCCGCATAATAAGTAGGTAGTTATGATTAAGAGCTGTAACCGGCCTGTCATAAACATGTAATTAATCCTTAACAGCACACAGTGTGATATGGCGTTAAAATAATACCATATATAGCAATTCAACTTTAAAGCGGCCCCGCCTGTCGCAGAAAAAGCGTTAAAGCGCCCGCTATTTTCAGCTCGGACAGGACCGTTTAAAGGGTGAATTGCTACATCATCACATACTTTAATACCGATTCCAAATTAATTGGAATCGGTACAAGATAAAACTGCGTCAAGAGGTGTACACATGAAGAAAAATATCAAAAGAATCGCGATTATGTTTGCATTTTTGCTACTAGCCGTAGCTGTACCGCTTTGGGCATATGTAAGTGACGGTACCCCCTATGACCAAGGGCAAGAACAAGACCAAGAACAGGGACAAGAACAAGCACACCCAGGAAGGGGGCGCGATATTGTTATCGACAGCGATTACGATGCAAATTACGTGCAAGACGATACCTACTATTGCGATTATTCTCCTATACAAGATGACAACTCCTTACAACGGGAGTCCAATATTGCAGTAGAAACTGTAAACATAAGCAGCGCCCCATTTGGGATGACCAGCATAACCATTCCCGGCCATGATGATGTGGATTCTATGGCATTTCTCACAGACTACGGCACAGAGTTTTTTGTCATACCGCCACATGGCACGTATTTTAGCCCAGAAACAGCCCTGGCTGTATCTGGGGATATACAAATCACATTTGGCCCAGTTGTTAGAGGTGATGGGCGGCTATTTTTTATTATATCAACCATAGTCGAAGACGATACCGATACAGGCCATTACGAGCCAGAAGCACCCCCTACCGTGGATATAATTTTCTATGCAGGTAGCGGCCTTATGCCCTATGGCGAAAGCGGGTCTATGACTGGCCCGGTGGGGCTACATGTTGACAATGCACCAACGCCGCATCCACCAAACGGATATGTATTTGTTGGCTGGCAACACAACGGCATCCGTGTAGATTTCCCATTCAATGCCGCTGGCAGCATGACCCTTAACGCGATATACGAGCGTGCCCCGGTAGGTGACGCTGCCGGCACAACATTTACATTAACATTTTGGCCGGCAGGCGGAAACATGCCGCCAGGCGAGCCCGCATCCCGCTCATTGCCAATAAACACAGCGCTCAACCAACTGCCTACCCCTACCCGCGACGGTCATGCGTTTGGTGGTTGGCTAGATGGCCACGCACTGGCCACAACACCCGTTATATTAACAAGCAACACAGAGCTTACGGCCGTTTGGGTACGGTTGGCAACAGCAACACCTGCACCCACAAACCAAGACACCACCCCAGCAAGCGCTACCACCACAAGTGCCAACACCCAAGCCAGCGAAACTACTAACAATGAACCTGCAGTGTACGCAGCAATATTTGACCCAACCCCCGGCACATTTGCATCAGGCGAGACAGGCCTACGCACCGGCACGTATGGCACCCATATAAGCAATATCCCAAAACCTCTGCTTAATGGGTATATCTTTATAGATTGGCGGCTCGCAAACGGGCAAACACTTACCGGCGACCTTGTTTTGAATGAGGATACAAGACTTACAGCCATTTGGGTTGCGTCTGCATCGCCAAGCCCAAGTCCCACCCCCAACCCTACCTCTACACCAGGCGTAGGCGGCGCGTCCACACACAACAACCCCCAAACAAGCCCTATACAAGTCAGCCTTATGATTTTTGGCACGATAATGATAGCGGCAATATCAGCCCTGAGCATAATGAAAATAAGCCGCAAACAAATGGCCACCGCAGAGGCATACCGATCAAATATAGCCAGGTACAACCGCGAAAAACGGATAATGGATTTAGTAGACGAC
>WQVY01000048.1 GCA_009785605.1 Defluviitaleaceae bacterium
ACAGATTTTTGACAATTGAGGCGGCTCTGACGCGGCTGATAAGGCAAGCAAGGAGGGGGCAACGAAAAGTGGCAAAAATCTGACCGAAAAGGCGCCGTTGGCGGGGTTGAATACAGCTTCTAATGTGAGATTAGCATCATAAAGCTATAGAAAGAGGTAAAAGCATGAAGAAAAAGAACGCAAACAATAGGCCACAGCTAAAACGGACAAGCAAACCAGTCCAAAAACCCAGTATCAAAACCATAGATCAAAAGTGGTTTATGATAGGTGCAGTGGTATTGGTGGCAGTAGTTATATTTACAGCCGGCCTGGTATGGTTTTATAACGACACCGTAGTGGCTAGGGCAAGCGGTATCAGGATCCGCGAAAGCGAGGTAGCACAGGAAATAGTCCGCAATGCCAACTTGCAACAGATGCTGTCTTTTAACATGATGACTTGGGAAGAAGTAAGCGAAGAAGCAGCAAGGCAGCTTGCATTTACCAGGCTATTCGAAAATTACGCCAACAATAACAATATCTCTATAGAGGCTCAACCATTCCAGGAGTTTGACGGCTTTACAATGGGTGGGGTACAAACACTTCAAGATGTAAGGGACACTGTTACATTTGCTATTATCTCGACCCCAGAGCTGTTTGCCGAGTTTGAAGCATACATGCCCGAAGACGAAATCCCGTATGCGCTAAGCCGCGCTGAAGCAATCCTGGCAAGGCTCGCGAATGGGGAGGACTTTGACACGCTTATGGCAACCTATAGCGAAGACCCAGGTTTAGTAACTTCCCCTGACGGCTATGTATTCCTAGAAGGTGCGATGGTGCCAGAGTTTTTTACTGCTACCAACAACCTAGAAATAGGCGAGATAAGCGGCCTGGTACAAACGATACACGGCTTTCATATAGTCATGCGCATAGACCCGCCAGAGCATATCCCCATAATGCTGCCAGGCGGCCATCAGGTACCGCAGCCTTTTGAGACAGAAGACGAAATATTTGGTGCAAAGCATATACTAATTATGGCTCAGGAGCTAACTTACGACCAAAGGATGGCTACCGCTGTAATCAGGGGATTCGAAGCTAAGCTAGATAATGCTGATTTGACATTTACACGCGGTATTAACAATATCCCACGATAAAACGATATAAGCGAAAGCATAAAAAAAGCCCGGGTTGCCCCGGGCTTTTTGACACCTATGTTATACAAAATCCTTCTCGCTGGTATAAGAACAGCCTGTATCTTCGCAGTCACAGTCGTCATCGTCATAATCGCAGTCCAAGTCGTCTAGGTCGTAGTGTAGGCAATCAAACTTTTTCTTTAGCCAGCAGAACTTGACAATGGCGGCTACAACTATCAGGCATATAATCACACCTGCGCCTACGCCAATAATAAGGCCGCGCTTCTTACTTTTCATGAGTTTACGGGCCAGCTTAAAATCGCTAATCTTGCGCATTTTATTTCATCCTTCCTTATATAAGGTAAATATTTATTTATTGTTTTCGAGTCTATTTAACATATGCTTATGGTATTTCAACTGTTCTTAAACTGTTTTTAACTATTCTTGGGGGCTGTCAGTTCACAATATGCCCGCTTCATAATCCGGCGCTCGTCATGGAATTTCAGCAGATGATATGCTTCGTGTTGTTTATAAAAGCCTACATCTGTAAAAAATTCGTCTGCTTGGGGCTTGCAGTAAAACGCGCTTGTAGTCATGAGATACCAGTGTACGGTCTTGGATACCTTGTGTTTATCGTTAGAGTCTGGGAACGAAGAATAAAATGTATACTCTGTCTTGCCAAGATATTTTATCACTTTTGCGGTTACGCCGCTTTCTTCTTTTACTTCCCTTAGGGCGGCGGCCTTGTGCGTCTCGTTTGGCTCTAGTGTGCCTTTGGGTAAGACCCAGCCCATGTTTTTGCCGTGTCTGTTCTTGTACAAAAGTAATACCTTGCCGCGGTATATTACCACGCCGCCACAACTTACTATAGATAATTTCAAATAGCTTCACGCCATTCTTTTTGGTGTGCGTTTTTTGTTTTTACACTAAAACGCTTTATTGGTATAGGATGCGTGAAGATGTTTAAATTATTCGGTTGGTTGGGATTTGGGGTTTGGGTTTTGGGTTTGGGTTTTTTATGGCTTTTGTTTATTGGGGGTTGTGTATGGCTTATTGTTCGGTATTAAATGAAAAAACACTAGCCTTCTCTGTCGCAAAATCGGCGTTGAAGCGTTCGCCGATTTCGCTCGTCGTCGGCAACTGTTTTTTTCATTTAATAGGCCCGTGCGCCCACCGTTGACATTTCTCCTCAAACGTTACCACGGCAGTTGGCTCGGCCAAGCACCCCCACGGCACATAAGCTTCACTTACTTAGCGCTGCTTCCTTCCGGACCTGACGCGGTTCATAAGGGCCTATTGCGCGGGACTTGGCTGTCATCGCTACTTACTATGGGCAGACTTCACGAAGAAGGAGCCGAAGGACAGGCATCACCCCAACTATGGCGGATTGATGGTACAGGGAGCCGCCACTTCCCCAGCTTGCACGGGCATAAAATAATGTATCAGGAAATGAGCAAGCTGTCAAAACTTATGATATAATATTTATAAATTCCTAACCAAAAGGAGGATTCATATGCGATTTGTATTCACAGGCAAAAACATGACCGTGACCGAAGGTGTAAAAGAGCGCACAACTCACAAGCTGGGCCGCCTAGAAAAACTACTTCCCCATGATGCGGAAGTACATGTCACGTACAGCATGAATAAGCACCTCACTAAAATGGAGGTATCTGTGCCGCTACACAAGCGCATACTCCGGGCAGAGGTTACAGATACCGACATCAGCAATTGCATGGACAGCTCCGTAGATATTTTGGAAAGGCAAGTACTAAAATACAAGTCCCGGCTAAGGGACCGCCGCCGCCGTAGCGTTGCCACCCACGAAGAGCTGGAGTATATACAAGCCCCAGACACACCAGCGGCAGAGTCGTCTCAAGAGCCGGTGATACACCGCACGAAGCGTTTTGCGCTCAAACCCATGGACGCAACAGAGGCCGTAATGGAAATGGAGCTGCTTAATCACGATTTCTATGTATTCCGCAATAGCTGGACAGAGGAAGTAAATGTTGTATACAAACGCAAAGAAGGCGAGTACGGCCTAATAGAGCCCCAATAATCAATGATAGATAAACATCAAGGTAAAGCGCTTAAAACTAAGCTCCAAGCAGCGCCGGTATACCTATTAGCTACCAACAACCCCAACAAAGCCAAAGAAATAAAGCCCATGTTTGATGCGGCGGGCCTGACACTTATCACGTTAGCGGATCTTGGCCTGCATTTCGAGGCAGGCGAAGATGGCAATAGCTTTACCGCCAACGCAACGCAAAAAGCCATGGAAACCGCCGCTTTCATAAGAAGTGGCGCTGCTGCAATATCGCCTTTACCAATAGTATCAAAACCGGGCGGCCAACTTTCGTGTAGCGATATAGCCGTGCTGGCCGACGACTCCGGCCTTGTTATAGACATGCTTGGTGGTGAGCCGGGTGTAGACTCCGCACTATATCTAGGACGGGACACACCATACACCCAAAAATGCCAGGACTTGATAACCAGGCTTGATGGTGTGTCCAACAACAAGCGTACTGCAAGGTTTGTGTGTATGCTGGTGTGTATAATGCCGGATGGGACACAGTTATTGGCAGAAGGCACCATAGAAGGGCGCATTGCCCATGCCATGTACGGCGAAGGCGGCTTTGGCTATGACCCAATATTTTATTACCCGCCCTATGGTAAAACCATGGCCGAACTGACGCAGGATGAAAAAAACCTAATCAGCCACAGAGGGCAAGCCATAACAAAAATGATAGGGCTGATAGTAGATGATGATACTGGTAATAAGTGACTCCCATGGCGACAGCAGCATTGTGCGTTTGCTTCTTAACCGCTATGCCCAGTGGGCGCAAATGGTGGTGCATTTGGGTGACAATATAAAGGATTTGTTGCAATATGAGTTGGAATACCCAGCTATCACATTTACTGCTGTACCAGGCAATTGCGACTACTACGGTGGCCTCCCAAACGAGCGTATCCTAACAGTTGGAGTAGGCAATGCAAAAAAGCGGCGGCTGTTGCTGCTGCATGGCCATACATTAAACGTAAAATCTGGCTATAACCGGCTTATGTATTACGCGCAGGAGAAGGAAGTGGATGCTTGCTTATTTGGGCATACACATACGCCTTTAGTGCATACAGAGCCGGTTTTTTCATGTGAAAAAGAAATATTGTTTATGAACCCAGGAAGCATAAGCCAGCCACGCGGCGGTAGCAGGGCCAGTTATGGTATTGTTTTAATAAATAATGATGGCAGCATAACCGGTGAGGTGATAGAAGTATGAATACAAACCGTTGGACGCTTTTAGAAACAGACGCGGACCTGCCACTTATGTCCCAAGTGCTTGGCATTAGCCAAATCACAGCCAATGTCATGGCCAATAGGGGAATAAGGACAAAAAATACTGCACTAAGCTTCCTTACGCCAACTATGGACAAGCTGCACGATATCACAAGTATGAAAGGCGTAAACGAAGCGCTTGCACTTATATCCCAAGCTATCCATGATGGTACAAAGGTCATGATATACGGCGACTACGACGTAGACGGTATCATGAGTACAGTAATCTTGTACAAAGTCCTAAAAAATGCCGGAGCCGATGTGGATTTTTACATACCACACCGTGTAGAAGAAGGCTATGGCCTTAACTCTGCGGTGGTTAAACGCTTGCACGAAGCTGGTACACAGCTACTAATAACTGTGGATAACGGCATATCCGCAATTAGTGAAATCGATGAAGCCAACAACCTAGGCATGAAGGTAATAATAATAGACCATCACGAGCCGGGCTTTACGCATACCCAAGGTACCCGTGAGGATATCCTCCCGCCTGCCGCCGCCATTGTTGACCCCAAGCAAGCGCAGTGCACTTACCCTTTTAAGGAGCTATGTGCTGCAGGTCTTTCGTATAAGCTGGCGGTGGCCTTCGAGCAGTATCACAGCGGTAAACATATACAACATGACGAGCTACTAGCCCTGGCAGCAATAGCCACAATATGCGACATCGTAAACATGCAAGACGAAAACCGCATAATTGTACGCGAGGGCCTGGCCAGGCTCAACGCAAACAAGCTATTAAACCCAGGCCTGGGAAGTCTTATATCCCGGCGCAACTACCTAGACAAACCCATAGACACCTTCACCGTTGGCTTTATTATAGGCCCATGCCTCAACGCTACAGGGCGGCTGGATAGTGCTGCAAAGTCTGTAGAGCTGTTGTTGGCAACAGAGTCCAACGAGCGTCATGCCCTAGCAAACGAACTGTGCGAGCTCAACGACGCAAGGAAAGAACTAACCGCCGAGTGTGTGAGCCGTGTAATGGAAAGCATAAGCGAGCCACTAGACAAAGTGCTGGTATTAACAGACCTGTCCGCTCACGAAAGCGTCGCCGGTATAGTAGCAGGCCGTATAAAAGAATCTACAGGCCGCCCTACAATATTGCTTACCCAAGGCGACGGTACAATGAAGGGCAGCGGCCGCTCTGTAGAAGGGTATAACTTGTTCGAAGCCCTATATGCTCACCGGCACCTTTTTACGCGCTTTGGCGGGCACCCAATGGCGGCAGGGCTTACACTGCATAGTGAGAATATCCCACTTTTGCGCGAAGCTCTTAATGCAAACTGCACCCTGTCAGAAGATGATTTCACCCCGGAATACAAAATAGACAGGGAGCTGCTGCCGTCAGAAATCACATTAGCGCTTTCTGAAGAACTTAAAACCCTGGCCCCATACGGCAAAGGCAACCACGACCCGCTGTTTGTAAGCCGTAAACTATACGTAGAAAACTGTCGGGTAATAAGCGAAAAAAACACGCTAATTTTCACGTTCAACACAAAATCCGGCAAACTAAAAGGCATTGCGTTCGGCCTCAACAGCGCATTTGACACTGCCACGCTGGAATCCGGCGTACGGCCTACGGGTGGGTTTAATATGGATGTGGTGTATGTAGTCGAGACAAATGTGTACAACGGTATATCGTCTGTTCAGATGCGGTTAAGGGATTTTAGGCTGTTTAAATAGCCAACAGGCCATGAGCCTGAACAAACGTTTGCATTGCATGCAAATACATGTTATAATCCCTAAAAATGGAGGGCACAGCCCATAATAAAGGAGAGATACACATGCCCGGCAACTTGACCGCAAAACAGCAGATGATTTTGGACTTTCTTAAGACAGAAACCCGCCAAAACGGTTACCCGCCTACAGTACGCGAGATTTGTGACGGCGTGGGATTAAGCTCCACATCTACAGTACACGCGCATCTAGAAACATTGGAGCGCAAAGGCTATATCCGCCGTTCTGCCACCAAAAACCGCTCTACAGAGATATTAGAAGAAGATTTTTATGGCAACACAAGGGAGCTGGTTAACGTCCCAATAGTAGGCCGTGTAGCAGCCGGGTTGCCCATATTGGCCGAAGAAAACATAGAAGACACCTTCCCCATACCAATAGACTACGTAAAAAACGATACCTGTTTTATGCTGCATGTCAAAGGCGACAGCATGATAGACGAAGGTATCTTCGATGGAGATCTGGTGCTGGTGCGCCAGCAGCCAATAGCAAGGGATGGCGATATTGTTATCGCACTTATAGATGACTCTGCAACCGTAAAAACATTCTTCCGCGAAGGTGACCAGATACGACTCGACCCTGCTAACCAGGATTTCTTGCCTATTTATACGCGTGAATGTGATATTTTGGGCAAGGTAATAGGGTTATACCGCAGGTATTAAGCAAATAAGCACATATGCTAAAACGCACGCAGGGTTTGATCCCTGTGTGCGTTTTTTTATGCCTGTAGGAAATTGCATGCAATTTCCACTTGCATCCTCAAGCAAAGCGGCGCAGCCGCTTTTATGCCTGCACGTAATAAATTCTTAATAATTTCGAAACAAATAACGGAACAATTTTGTTACAAGCGCGTTATTTCATATGACACTGACTTGCGATATACTTATCAAAGTTGTTTTGTTATACGAATCTCAGAAAATTGAGATTGGTATTAGAAATAGGGAGTGACATTATGCGTTGCCACGACGTGCAGGGGCTATTTTCGGAAATTTATGACGGCGTATGTGATAATCAAAGCATCCTTGAAAAACATATTCAAGAGTGCCCTGTCTGCACGGCAGAATATGAAGACTATAGCCGGTTTATAAACGAGTTGCGGCAACTGCCAATACCAGAACTACCTCACGACTTTCACGAGACAATAATGGCCAAAGTCCGGGCAGTTGCATCTTACGACAGCATAAACACAAACAACCCCATAAACACAAAACATAAGAAACCTATGCTAAAAGCATATGCCATAACCAGGCGCTGGGCTGGTGTTGCAGCGGCTGCGTGCTTGATGCTGGTTTGCCTTTGGACAGTACGTGCCTTTGACTTGGCTACGCGGTCCAACATGGAGTTTGAAGTTGCCCCTCCTATGTTTACGAGCCGTGATTATAGTGCAGTGCATATACCACAGGCTTTTGACGCAGATATATATGAGTATGCATCACCCATAGAAATTGTAGAATATGAGTATGCATCACCCATAGAAATTGTAGATTTTAGTATGGAGCTAGAAATAGAATTCGAAGAAGGCGATGCCCAATCATATGATGGCATTATGATGACTAGCGAAGACATAGCACAGGATATATATGGCGCAGAATATGATGACTTTATAATGGTTGCCGACGAAGATATGGCATCTGGGATTTTTGGTGCAGAAGGTGAAAATGACAGTCAGCATAGAAACAACATGTTAGGGCGCCTTCGCGAAGACGGATATGATGAAACTCATGATGGCGATAATTATGATTTTATCTTTAACTGGGCAGCGCCAAGTACGGTACCAATATCACATGAGCAGGTAATACTAGATGCTTACGAGACACCCGAGGCCTTTAGCCTTGCCTTAACCGGCGGGCGCTCAACGTTTTGGGTTGGAGGCTCTATGGCCTGGACGGTGGCTTTCGCAGCCGGGTTTGCAGCCTTAGCAGTCTCACTGGCAGCAATGTTTTGGAACATGTCTCGAAAAAAGTAATACAGGTACTTTCAGCAAGAGTCCAATGATAAGAAAGGCTTGAACCCAATGCCACAAGACGGGACCACCATTAACAGCATAATGCAAGAAATATCCAGCAACATCTTAGGTGGCCGGGTAGACAAAATCACCCAGCCAGAGCCAGACGAAATAGTAATATCTATACGAGGCCGTGGTGCCAACCACAAGCTGCTGCTTACAACCCAATCAACCGCGCCAAGGCTGCATTTTACAAGTCTGCATAAGCAGAGCCCCATGCAAGCACCAATGTTTTGTATGGTGCTAAGGAAGCACATAAGTGGCGGGCGCATCATAGATATACGCCAGCCAGACTACGAGCGTATAATAGAACTTCACATAGAAGCCCTAGACGAAATGGGCGACAAGTCCACTAAAACCCTGGTTATTGAGATTATGGGCAAGCACAGTAATATTATGCTGCTTTCGCCAAGCGCCAAAGTGCTGGATGCAATCAAACATGTGCCCCCAAGCGTAAGCTCTGTACGGGCCATTTTGCCCGGTGTACAGTACAGCCGCCCCCCCACTGGCGACAAGTCAAACCCACTGCTTGCGAACGAATCGTCATTTTATCAAACTATCTTTAACGAAAACAATAAAGTCCAACAGGCCCTATATCAGCGATATACGGGCCTTAGTCCCGTGTTAGCAAGTGAGATTTGCACACGCGCTGGCGTAGCCCCAGAGTCACCTACAAGCGAGCTAACACAACAGCAGCAACAAAAGTTGTACGAAGCTTACGCCAATGTATTCGAGATTGTGCAAGCGGGGGAGTTTGCCCCACACATTTATTATGACGACCAGGGCAAGGCGGTGGACCTCACACCCTTGCCCTTTACTATGTACTCCCACATGCACTCAGAGGCATATGACTCGCCATCTGCGATGCAAGAGGCCTTTTACGCCAAGCGGGACGCGCATTACCGCACGCACCAGCGCACGGCGGACTTGCGCAAGCTTGTGTCCACCCACCAGGAGCGCTGCCGCAAAAAAGCACAGTTGTACGACAAGACCCTAGCCGACACTCACAACCGCGACGACCTGCGTATAAAAGGTGAGCTGCTTACAGCCTACTTGCACCAAGTAGAAAAAGGCGCAGAGTCCGTCACATTAGAAAACTTCTATGACGATAATAACCCGATAGAAATCCCACTTTCTACAAACCTAACCCCAACAGAAAACGCCCAACGATACTTCAAGCAATACAACAAAATGAAACGTACCCATGCCGCGCTGGCAGAGCAAATCCAACAAAACGCTGAAGACATTGCCTACCTAGACAGTGTATCCGTAGCGATGGAAGCCATATTAACAGAAGCCGACATTGCAGAAATAAGGGCCGAATTGGCAGAGCAAGGCTTTGTAAAGCGCAAATACGCCACAAAAACCGGTAAAAAAGCCCCAAAAGTTGAAAAGACCAAACCGCTGCGCTTCACTTCATCAGACGGGTACGATATGTATGTAGGCAAAAACAATACCCAAAACGACCAACTAACCCTGCGCACCGCCAAGAATCACGATATATGGCTGCACACCAAAGACATTGCCGGGTCACACGTGCTAATTATTACAAACGGGCACGAGCCGCCGCAGTCTACCATACTGGAAGCGGCCAACCTCGCGGCATACTACAGCAAGGGGCGCGAGTCCAGCCAGGTGCCGGTAGACTATGTGCCGCGTAGGCATGTACGCAAGCCCAATGGTGCCAAGCCTGGGTTTGTGATTTATGACCGCCACAAGACGGTTTATGTAACGCCGGTTGTGCCGTAGATTTAACTCCCTAATCCCCCAACACAGCCAACACACCATCACTCATCTTAAATATAACATCAGATGCTTCTGCAATCTCATAGTTGTGTGTAACAATTATGACGCAATAGCCATCTTCATGGGCTAGTCTTTTTAGTATGTCTATTACGGCTTTGCCGTTGGCTGCATCTAGGTTGCCCGTAGGTTCGTCTGCTAGTATGATTTTGGCGCTAGAGGACAATGCCCTTGCTATGGCCACACGCTGCTGCTCGCCGCCAGAAAGGTTGGACGGGTAACGTTTATGTTTATCACTATCTATACCCACAGACTCGAGTAGTCTTTTTGCGGTCTCTTGCCCTTTTTTGTTTAGGCCTTCACCACTAAGCTGCATTGGCACGCATACATTTTCTACAGCCGTAAGTAGCGGGAATAGCTGAAAAGCTTGGAATATCATGGACACATGCTCGCGGCGGTATTGGTCTAGGTCTATGCCAGCCATGTCTTTGTCTTGCACTGTTATATTGCCGGATGCGGGCCTGTCTAGCCCCGCCAATATAGAAAGCAAAGTTGTTTTGCCGCTTCCAGAGGGGCCTACTACAGCATGGACTTTGCCTGGCTCAAATATGGCCGATATATTTTTTAAGACATCTACACTGCTATTTTTGTAGCGATATGATACATTCTCTAGCTTTAACATTAGCAACCCTCCGTATACGAATCTCGAAAATCATCGTCGACAACACATCGCGAAAAACGGCTTAAAGCCGCCGATTTTTCACTCGGTTGTCGAAGTGATTTTCTGAAATTCGTATTAATTATTCCTTCACCTGCAGCAACTCTAGAGGCGGCCGTGCTGATATAATTACAGCGCCTATAACTGCGCCAACAATAGCACATGCAAATGGTATGGCTATATGAACCAGCAGTGCCGCATCAATGTCTATCAATAAAAACTGGGTAATTAGCATTCCAGGGACAGCACCAATAATACATAGCAACGTATACCCCCCAGCATATGCAACCCTGACGGCCAGCTTTGTAGCACCTAGCGACCTAAATATTGCAGCATTTTTTGACCTTTGTAGCAGCATAATCACAGCCAGCCCCAAAGACAGTAGCGCAAGTGTTGCAAAAGCTATGGGGTATAGCATGGTAAGTAAATTAAGGGTTTGCTCCATTGGCCTAAGTACAAGCCGGATTTCATCGTCGTATATCATAAGTAACAGCGGCGCAACCCTGCCCGCGCCAGCACGCAGGGCGTACCCGTTTAAGACTTCGCGGACCCTAGGTATCTCGCGGTTAAAACTTGAATAGATAGTAAACTCTACAATAACATATGCAACATCGCGGGGTGAAATAGACTTTAGAGCGTCAAGTGGCATGAGTATCAGCGGGTCATTGTTAAACATTGCAGCACTCATTATGGGCCCAACGGTATATGAGCCAATAATAACTACATCATGGATGTCGCGACTTTGGCTTACGAGTTGAGCCGTTTCGCCTATAGCAAGGCCGCGCCGGGCCAGTATATGCTCATGGATTATTACCGGGATTGGTACCGGGATTGATGTGCTTGCAACAAAACTAAAATCCTCATAGCTAAACCCATCAGCAAAGCTTATCACTAAGTCCATATCTGTTGTAAAGCGGCTGTCAGTTTCCTCGTGGGCTGTTGTCCCTATTGTGTTGCGCGTTATAAAGCCTTCTAAGTCATTGATGGCGAGTATCATGTCGTTGTTTATCATCCGGAAAAGTTCGGACACTATGGTGGATGTGTCTATGTTTGCATTGTGTGGATATAAGCGATTACGCGGTTCGCCAGCCTCTAAATATATGCTACGCACAAAGCCGCTATCAATAAATAAATCTACTGTTCTTTGGGTTACAAAAACCCCCATAGTTGGCTGCCTTGGGTTTGCGTCGAGTGTCTCACCGTGGACGATTTCACCAAATATGACGGTATTATCAAAGAGATAGTCCACCTCTGCAGCACTGCGGCGGATTGTATGTTGCAGATATGCAATTGCAAGCACCGTAAGCATAGCAAAACCAATAATAAGTAATGTGCGGACAAATGAACGATATGCGTCTTTGAAGAGATGAGAGAGCCATGCGAGGGGGTGATTCATTGCGATTGCCTCCTATACTGCTCTTATTTGCTTTGTATTAGTTGCAAAAGCGGACGGCGAGATAAGTTTATAAAACTACCACCGGTTAACACAAATATCGCAAATAATATTGCTAGTATATAAATCACAAGCCATACCAGACTTGGTGCCTGGTGCGCTACAGCTACAACGTCACTGTCGTAAAGGCCGGCTAAGATGCCTTCTGCAGTTGTTAGAGCAACGTTCCAAGCCATGATGCTGCCCAGGGCTATGAAGGTCAACCAAAGTGACAGCGCTGGGGTTAACACACCCACGATTGTTTGGCTAGACGTACTGCCCAATGTGCGGGCTATTGTAAAGTTTTTTCGCATTAACAATACATATGCAAATGATGCAAGCAACAATGCTATTACACTAACTACAGTAAAAGCGGCTAGGTTAAAGGCAAGGGTACGGCCTATGCTGTCAACAGCATCTATAAACATTTGCGCACCAGGGTGAGTTATAAAATGTAAAGTATAGCCCAGCTCTAGCAGCACGTTTTCTGTTTGATTTATGAATGCATCCAACTGCCTTGCAGAGGTTAGTACAAAACTAAACTGGCTGTCGTGGAATGTCCAATGAATCATGCGTCCCCAATCGTCTGGGATAAGGCCCGCGGGGATGTATGCATATGTGCCATAATATATTAGAAAATTGTGTCTACCATAATCTTGCGAGGCATCCCCCGTAAGCTGATATATCCCAACAACCTCCAGCTCAAGTTCTAGTGTTCTAAAATCTTGCCAGTCTGCATGGTTGTGGGGTAGAGAGCGGTTAAAGGGCTGCCATCTGCCTGCAGCTATTGTACTACTAAACCAGCTTTCGTATTCTTCCACAGTAACATCGCTACTAGGGAGCAATAAGGGTGCATTTTCTCTTAGAGTAACACTAATGGTGTCGCCAATTTCTACGCCACGTGTTGCCGCGAATATGGAGTTAACAACTATGACAGGATTTGCATCAACACTGTCTTGATAGTCAACCAAGCGCCCATGTGCGGGCCGTAACCCAGCAACGTAACCAGTACGGGGGGTATGGCGGAAATAAAAAGGCATGTCGTGCATGTTATGTGTTGGAAAGACAAGAATGGTTTGCATATTGCGCTCAAGCAGACTTATTTGCTCTTGCATCTCGTATAAAACTGTGTTCAAAGATGGGGAGTCTGCCGGAAGGAAATACATATCACCGCCCTCAATCAAGGGCCTGGCTAAGAGTGAGTATGCCATTGGCGGGTCAATGTTCGTGTTGAATATATGTGGAAAATCAATAAGGCGGTCGCGAAATGCAGCCGGATGCAACGATATGTAGGGGTACCAATGTTCATGGATACTAGTAAAAAAGCGTAGTCCTACGTGCAATACAACAGGGCTATAAACACCACGCAGTAAGTACCGGTTTCCAATTTCGAGTGTACCTTCTTCTATGTCATCTACAACTGTTGCAGGTACAACAAAGCGCATAACACCGCCTTCTTCTAAATGTTCAGCAAAGCCTATGATGACATCGTTTATGTCAAACATCAAGTTTACATGTGGCACGCCGTAGATATCTACGGGGTTATCTACATATCTTATCTCTGTAAGAGTTCCAAAAAAATATGCATCAGCCGAATAGTTGCGCCCTAGGGGTGCACCATAATTAAGCCCAGCGGAGATAATATCCGGGCTTAGTATCCCGTCAAGCTCGGCTGCTATGGGGCGGCGGATGTCCATAAAATGTACATAGGGGTTGGATGCAATTACTTCGACCCAGCGGGTATCACGCCAGTTAAGCCAGTTGTGGACAGGGATTTCTGATGGATAGTATAGTGGTGCGTTAATATCTACCACAAAACCAATGGGCCGGTAAAAACTCTCTAGTCGCGTCATTTCACGTTGCACTACAATAAACTCAGTTGCACGTAATACGAATGAGAAGGCCGCTGCGCCTACTAGAATTGCTAGTATCAGATGTCTTATTGGCTGACGGGTTGCTGATTTTATGAAAATACTCTTTGTCACTTATATCACTCCCGTTATGTAACTGCCCCATTTTACCACGACAAACAGCAATATTAAAAGGGGGATAATAAGATTTTCGCATTAACATGAGTATTGCATAGAAAACCCACGTATATTTATTTAACAAATTAATACGAAATCAGTCCCGCCTGTCGCCAAAAAAGCGTTGTATCGTCCGCTATTTCGGCTCGCACTAGACTGTTTCTCATTTAATTTGCTATAGTAGGCGGAATAACTTAGGGGAGGGTTTACCATCAAAACTTTCACAGAAATATTAAAGCGCAACAACCAAAGGTTTTTTTTAGTGCTACTTTTATTTTTGGTGCTTTCGACTGTTGCATCTGTAGCCAGTGTCGTAATGACACGCGTTACTGGGGACATGAGCCAGGCTGCTCTTGAGCTGGACACATCGCTTCTTTTTAACTTGCTAATTTTCATCACTGCCCTGATGGCGGTGCAGGCCGTATGTGCGGCGTTTTCTGCATTGCTGTTGGGGCGTTTTTCTGCCCGGGCGGGGTATAGGTTTAGGGACAACTTTGCCCGGTACTTCCTGCGGCTGCCTTTTGGGGAGTTAGAGAAGGACTCCACCGGCGAGTCATTGTCTGTTTTTTCTAATGACTTGCCCGGGGCTGTGCGCTTTGTATCCCAGGGCGGGTTGCAAATGGCGGCGGATTTTATCACGCTCATTGTCACATTTATTTTTATGTTTACAATAAGTTGGTGGCTAACGCTGCTGTATTTTGCAATGTTCCCGCTTTTGGTAGTAATGCAGGTGCTAATTTCGCAGCCAATACAAAAGAAAAGCATAAAAGTGTCTGAAGGACAGGCCAATTTTAATGCCGTCGTAAACGACTCTTTGCAAAATGTATCTACAATCGCGGCATATTCTTTGGAAGATGTGCTTAAGCGCCGATATATGGATGCGTTTAACTCATACTTCGATGCCGCGCGTGACTTTATAAAGTCCATGTCTATCATGACTCTTGCCGGGATAGTAATTTCGCTTTCGCCAATGCTGGTTATAAGCGGCATGTCTGCGGCTAGGGTTATTGGTGGCAATATGAATATTGCGGAGTTTATCGCGTTTGTATCGTTGGCTTTCCAGGCGGGGCAGTGGCTTATGATGCTTTCACAGCGGCTTACATCTGTACAAGTGGCCGCCGCAGGGGCAAAGCGGCTAATGGGTCATATGAGTTTTGATATGGATTTGAAAGCAAACTTTACATCCAAAGCTATGCATGAAAGCCATATAACAGGCGATGTTGCCGTGCGCTTTAGCGGTGTAGATTTTTCTTATACAGCGGCGGATGGAGGCGAAGCTGCCATTACGGCCCTGTCTCAAATTAATATTTCAATCCCCAAAGGTGCAAAAGTGGCCTTTGTAGGTGGTAGCGGCAGCGGTAAAAGTACGGTTCTTAAACTGATGCTGGGCTTATATACACCCACAGTGGGTGAAGTGGAAGTATTCTCTAGCGCATTTTCATATGTGCCGCAAGACAGCTTCCTTTTCCCTGAAAGTATTGGCGAAAACATAACCGGTACTAACACCCCAGACACGGGCCGCCTGGAAGCGGCTTGCCGCGACGCAGGGATATGGGACTTTATCAACAGCTTGCCCAACAAGTTTGACAGCGAACTGGCCGAATCTGCAGAAAACGTCTCCGGTGGGCAAAAGCAGCGCATAGCACTGGCTAGGGCCTTTTACCAAGACGCACCCATTATCCTATTCGACGAGGCCACATCTGCCCTGGACCCAACAACAGAGGCAGAGGTGCTAAAGAGTTTCGAGTCCATGATTAACAAAAGCCCGGACAAGACCGTAATCATGGTGGCTCACAGGCCAAAAGCCATTGCATTTTGCGATACCATAGTACTAATGGAAAACGGCAAAATCATAGCCACAGGCTCACATGAGCACCTGCTGGCTACATGCCCAGAATATAACAGCTTTTGCCTGGAGGTCCCTAATGGAAACTAAACCCAATATGCGCAACATGTTTAGGATGTTTGGCTTTATGAAGCCGTACTCTATAAGATATGTATTTAGCATTTTCATTTACAGTGTACAAAGTGCATACTTCGCACTTGTGATTTCGGTGTTTATGGGGACGCTTACTGCGGCGGTTATAGCGCTGGATATGAGTGGGGTATATCGCTCGTTGTTGATAATGGCCGGTATGGTGCTGGCGTTTATGATTACTATAGGCATTGCGGTTTATGTATACGTACTTACATTGTTTAGGGCCGAGCGGGATTTTAAGGGTAAATTATTTTCGGCCTTTGTACGCGGCAGCCTAGAAGATGCTACGCAAAAGCACTCTGGCGAGGGCATTGCCGCGATAAATACAGACGCAGATACCGCCACAGGTGTGTATGGCGATGCATTATCGCCTTTGTTGTTTAATATCCAGGCAATTGTATTTTCTCTTATAACTATTTTTATCATAGACTATAGGTTGGGTATTGGGGCTATGCTTGTTGGGGTTATTGCCCTTATTATACAGGCTGGTTTTGCCCCGGTACTTGCCAGGCTTGGCAGTGCTAGGCTTGACGCCAATGCTCAAAATGTAAAAGCAATAAGCAATATATTTGCGGGTGGGCTTGCGATACGGGCCTTGGGCCGCCAACAAAAAGCATGGATTGCATATGACAAAGAAAACGGCAAGCTTATGACCGTCAATTTTAAAGAGGCCTTTATAGGGATGTGGCAAGCGATGTTTACCACGGTCCAGGGTTGGCTTAGCCTGGTTTTCCTTTTTGGGTTTGGTGGTTGGCTGGTAGCTACGCAAAGGCTTGAGCTTCATCTATTAATGATGACAATGGGCATGATTAGTGCCCTTACCGGTGCCATGTCTGGTATTGGAGCCAGTTGGGCCGGGCTGCAGCCGCCTATTGTGGCAGCGGGAAGGGTTTTTGCTATTATAGACTCTGTCTTGGATGAAGATGCAGTTACAGCTGCAAAAGCCGATGAGTGGAATGGGCGATATGACATAGCGCTTAGCGGTATGAACTTTGCGTACAAAGGCGCAGAGGAAAACGCCCTAACCGACATAAATCTAGAAATCCGCGAGAATGAGATGGTGGCCTTTGTTGGCGCGTCTGGCAGTGGCAAGTCTACCTTGCTACGGATAATTATAGGGATGTACGAACGGCCGGGTTTGGCCATGAAAGTTGGCAACTTGGAGTTTGCTAATGGGGATATAATGGGCTGGCGTACGCATTTTGCATATGTAGACCAGAGTTGCAAGCTGTTTGACATGACCATAGCCGAAAATATAGCAATGGGGCTCAAGGGCGAAGCAGACGAAGACACAATAAAAAAGGCCTCTATGCAGGCCTTTGCGGACGAATTTATAACAGAGCTGGCAGACGGCTACGCCAGCAACTGTGGCGAGAAGGGTGCATCCCTTTCTGGTGGGCAAAAGCAACGGATAGCTATTGCCAGGGCACTAATAAAGGGTGCACCAATAATGGTTTTTGACGAAGCAACCTCTGCACTGGATACAGAGTCCGAACAGCGGATAATGGAATCTATCGAAGCCATGCGCAAGGACCATACTATTTTAATAACAACGCACAACCTGCACAATGTCATAACTGCCGACAAGATTGTAGTCTTGGATGATGGGCATATTGTTGAAGTTGGTACCCATGAGGAGCTGATGGGTATGGATGGGGTATATACAGGGCTGGTACGTGGGAGCGCGCTGGCTTAGATTGTATTTGCGATTACTATCCCAATATCACCCCAGCGCTCCACGTTTATGAAGTATCCATTTATCTCTATCCAGCGGGTCTATGCCCCGGAGTTTACAAACCGCCCCCAGCTCATGGGGGCATTTTTTATAGCCGTGAAAGTCTATGCTTATAATACCCTTGCCTGATGTAAGCGACGCAAACTGGACAGGATAGTCTACAGATGATGCGACCGGTACAATAGCCTCGACATCAACCTTGCCACCGGCAATAACAGGGGTATCAAACTCGCCGCGCATTTCTACTATGTCGCCTATAATCCGGCCGCGCAGGGCTTCATCTGCCGTTAGTTTAAGCTTGACCAGCGGCTCTAGTAGTGTGGGGCCGGCATCTTCTAGTGCCCTCATAACGGCTATTGGCGTAGCCAAAAAAAAGTCCAATGGGTGAGTGTGGAATTTATGGTCCCCGCCGCCTATAAGCGTAACTTTAAGGTCTGTTACTTCCCAGCCAAGCCGCCCTTGCTTTAGTGCTTCGGCGGTGGCGGTGGCTATATGGTTTTGGTATCGGTATTTTATGGTTTGCCCGTCTATTATAGACTCGTATTGGTATCCGCTGCCTAGCGGCAATGGGTCAACTTGCAGTTTAACAACTGCCCAGCAAGGCTTTGGCATTGTATAACTCTCTAGCCCTATGCCCCTTTTTTCAGGGGTTTCTTTGTAAATAACCGAAGGTGCAGAAAACACGACCGCAAGGCCATAACGCTCTAGCAACAAGTATGTTAGTATCTCTAATTGGATTTTGCCCATGATGCTAATCACAAGCTCACGCTCGTCTTTATACCAGGCATAGTCCATCAGTGGGTCTTCGTCCGATAACTCCGAAATAGCTTGCAGTAGCTGGGTTTCTTTGCCCGCAGGGCCGGTTACTTGCACGTTAAAAAGCGGCGCGGCTATGCGAGTATTGCGCTGTTTGGAAATCTGGCCAACCATATCCCCGACCTTGGCGCTGTTGAGCCCGCATATGGCGGCTATCTCGTTACCGCTTACATGGCCAATGTCTTCGCGCTTTGCACCCGACACCTTGCGTATTTGGGTGATTTTCTCGTTTACAGGCTCTATGCCTGGGCGGTGCAGGGCCAATATGTCGCGGTTTTTTAGACTGCCAGAATATAGTCTAACATGGGCGACTTTGCCCAGGGACTTGTCATGCTCTATTTTATACACAACCCCGGCCGGGTCACCTTCTGGGGCAAGTGGCATACTTGGAAGATATTTTTTTATGGCTTCAGCCAGTAGTGGTATGCCTACCCCACTAATTGCCGCGCCGTGTACTAATGGGAATGCTATAGCGGTGGCAGTCTGGCGTATAAGGGCGGCTTCTGTGTCTGCTGTGTTTGGTATTATGCCGCCTAGGTATTGGGTGGCTAGGTCGGCGTCGTTTTCGCATAGCTCTAGTATGCCGTCTTCTGATATTAGGCAGTTTTCTACATATGCGGATGCGTCCCCTGGGTTATGATATGTGGTTATTGGGATAATTTTAGGGCTTAGTATGTTATGAAGCGACTTTAGTACTGCCTCTGGCAAGCAGCCCTGGCGGTCCAGCTTGTTAAGAAAAATTATTGTGGGGATACCCATCTCACGCAGGGCTTTCCAGAAACGCTCTGTCTGGGATTGTATCCCTTCTGCCGCAGATACTACCAGCACTGCCGCGTCTAGTACAGACAATGCCCGCTCTACTTCGCCTGTAAAATCCATATGGCCGGGGGTATCTATTATGTTTACACGCAAATTGTCCCACTCCATGGCTATAGAAGCCGATGCTACAGATATGCCGCGCTGGCGCTCTATGGGCAAGAAATCTGTTAGCGTGCTGCCTTTGTCTACAGCCCCAAGCGTCCTTGATGCCCCGGTATGATATAGCATCTGCTCAACTGTTGTGGTTTTGCCTGCGTCTACATGGGCCAGGAAGCCTAGGTTTAATAGCCGAGTCTTAGATTGCATTTTAGATTCCTTCGTATAAGAATAAAGTATATTTATGAGAACATAACCCGCCCACTACTAGAATGTAAAGCCGCGTATTCTTCATTTTCTAAGAAAAGTTTTTGCTCTTTTGCAAGTTTTATTAGGGTCTTGGTTGCGTCTGTGATATCTTGGTGGTTTATTGCTTCTTCGCAGGATAAGAAGAATGCTTCGCTGTTTTCTTTATTGTCTGGGCAGGGAGTCCCAGATACATACTCTGCCAGAAATACCAGCCACCAATCTTTTACAGAGCAGCGTACGGCAAGTAGCCCTATGGGGTTTATTTCAACGCTTGTTTCTTCATATACTTCACGTTTTACGGCCTCGTATGGCATTTCACCTTTTTGTATAAACCCGCTGGGGTTTAATAACTGCCCTGCGGCTCCGCCATAAGTATGGCGTACAAGCAGTACTTCATCGCCCTTTAAGACAATCGCGCCTACTGCGGCAAAGCGGTTATCTTCCATCGTATCACTCCTTATTGCGAATGCTCTGTCCTACCGATAATCTCGTCTTGTAGTGCCTTGCTTAGGTTGCCAAAATAGTCACTATAACCAGCTACCCTTACGATTAAATCCCGGTACTCTTGCGGGTTTTCTTGGGCTTTTATGAGGGTATCCCGCTCTATGACATTAAACTGGATATGATGCCCGTCCATGTTGAAGTATGCAGCGACAACACTTGCCATGATATCAAGCCCCTGGTCGCCGGCTATCAAGTTGGGGGTAAATTTTTGGTTAAGAAGTGTGCCGCCGGTGATAAGATGGTCCATCTTAGCGGCAGATTTTAGCGCGGCGGTAGGGCCATTTGTATCCGCACCACCAGATGGGGATATGCCTTCGGACACAGGCTTACCGGATTTGCGGCCGCAGGGCAGCGCGCCTGTTACCTCACCAAAATAGACATGGCAGGTGGTGGGCAGCATGTTTACCCTGTAGTGGCCGCCCCGCATGTTGGGCCGCCCGGTTACGGTCTTGTGATAATGGCCAAAAACCTCTTGCATGATGCAGTCGGCTTTATCGTCATCGTTGCCATATTTGGGCATGTTGTTGGTTATGGTGGCAAGCACATCGTCATAGCCTTGGAAATCGCTTGCAATTGCTTCTGCCAGCCGCGTCATGGGGAATAGTTTGCCTTCATATACCGCATGTTTTATAGTGGAAAGGGAGTCCGTAACAGTGCCAATGCC
>WQVY01000049.1 GCA_009785605.1 Defluviitaleaceae bacterium
AATGAACCGCTTTGACCGTGGTGCTGGGCAACGTGTTATACGAAGTGAACACCATGGGTTTTATTTGTATAATGCTCGTGGGGATGTTGTACAGAGGGCTAATGCTGCTGGGGTTGTTACCCATAGCTATAGGTATACGGCGTTTGGTAATGAGCTGGCAGGAAACCAGAGTGCTAATGAGACATCTACAAACCCGTGGAGATATGCTGGTGAGTATTGGGATGCGCATCGGGGAGAGTATTACCTAAGGGCGCGGAGTTTCAACCCTAGATTAGGCCGCTTTACTCAACCTGACCCGTTTTGGAATATAGGCAATATGCAACGGAGCCGCAACGCGATAACGCAAGCTGGCAATCTATTTATGTACACGATGCATAACCCGGTGATGTGGGTAGACCCAAGTGGCCTATCAGCAACCCTCCCGCGGCAGTCCGCAAGGACTATAGCATTCAACCAGATACGCGCGGCTACGATAGAGCATGTAGCCGCAACAAGAGCGGCAGCTCAACCACCTGCAACGTCACAAGGGGCATCGACTTCAACCCAAGCACCAGGGATTGCGCCATTGACGAGATCATGGAATTTTTCTAATTCGCCAATAAAGTGTACATCACCTGTGGAGAAGAAGATGAACAGCCTTGAAGGTGGCGGCGGTGGAATGGGTGGCGTTGGCGGCAGTGGCGGTGGTGGTGGCGGCATCGCTCCCATATTGGTTAGAGGTGGTACTATAGTTGCCACAATATCCCGAACTGCTGGTAATGCCTATAATATCGGATTCAGAACCTTCGAGCGCTTAAAGAAATACCTTGGCAGTCCCGGAGTAAACCGGCAGTGGCACCATATCGTTGAGCAAAGTCAGATTAACAGACACAGAGCTAATTTTGATAGATATTTGGTGCATAGTGTTCAAAATGTGGTGAGTATTTATAGTACTATACATGTACAAATTTCTGCGTTTTATAGTAAAATTCCGTCATTTACAGAAACAGGCTTCGACACGGGTGGCAAAGTATTTAGGGATTGGCTAAACACCAAGAGTTTTGAACAACAATATCAAATAGGACTCGACATATTAAGAATGTTTGGAGTGGATATATGATGAGTGATTATCAAAAGTACATTGATAAGTATATTGATTTGCTTTCGCAAACTTGTTACAGGGCTGAAGACTATGGAAAAGACAGCAAAATTAGCACAAGACAACACAACAACGCAATGCGTAAACTGATTACACTTCGTGACGTGATTGACGCGGACCATACTCTCGCTGAAAAAGTCTATTCCAACCTTTTAAAAAATGACAGCATGCGCGTTCGACATAATGCGGCATCAGCCTGTTTGAACCTTAATATCAATGTCAAAGAGTCAGAAGAAATCTTAGAACACATAAGCAAAACAGGGCACGCAATGGCAGCCATTGGTGCTAGAAGGATCTTAAAACGGTGGCGCGGTGAAATAGGGCCAGACGATTATTCATAATGTGGGATAACGCAGAACGGCAAGTATCTGCGCCGCTCTCAGCATAAGGAGGAAAAAATGAATTATTCAGAACTACTCAAACCACTGGAGAAATCAAGTATTCAAATAAGCTACGACACAGATATTGATGATAAGTGTCCTGTAGGAGCTTCTAAAATTGGCGGGAAGCCTGACGTGCCACTTGATTTTGAATGGTACTATTTTCAGGGCACAAATTTTGATGGAGAAACGGGAAGTAGACCCTTAAGTTTTATTGCACAAATAAATTGTGAAGAAGTGAATAAATATGACAAAGATAATCTCTTACCGTCTAAGGGCATGTTGTACTTCTTCTACGAAATTACATCTATGGCATGGGGCAATGACCCAAAAGACAAAGGTAGCGCAAAAGTTTATTATTTTCCGGGAAGCGTGTCCAAACTTCAAAGTACAGACTTTCCTGTTGACTTATCAGATGAGCTTAAGCTTCCAGAAATACCAATAACATTTTCTCACAAAAGTGAACTTCCTAATTTTGAGGAATTTTTTGAATGGAATAGTGATGTTGCCTATAGTGAGTGGGATAATTATGATGACACAAAAATACAAATGGGATTTGATTCTGATTTTGATGACGAGATAGAAACAATGAAACATAATAAACTCCTGGGATATGCAGATGTAATACAGAGTGGAATGTTGTTAGAATGCGAATGCGCAGCTAATGGCATATGCTACAGAGAAGTACCTAACATGCCAGAAGAAAAGCTACGTCAGCACAAGGAGAACAGCAAGAAATGGCAATTATTATTCCAACTTGATTCGATAGAAACAGACAACTATGAAATGTTATGGGGCGATACTGGGAAACTTTATTTCTATATAAATATTGATGATTTAGTTAAGCTTAACTTTGATAACTGTTGGCTTATTCTTCAATGTTATTGATAAAGGTATACTCTTTATACATAAAGCAGGTGAACGTATTGTATAAAATCTTGTCTGATTACCAAGAAATATATAATCGCTATCCAGCGGATGCCTTTTTAAACAAGGCACGACGTAAAGCTCGTCATAGCGAAATAATGAAATGGACAAAACAAGAATATCCAACAATGCCTACCATTACTGAAATAGCAAAATTCATGCGTTCAAATGATACATTGAAATATGAACAACCTTTTTTTCTTAAAGTTGTAACGCCTTGCGTCATTAAAGATTTGGGTGAAGGACGAATAGAATCGCTTCGTTTTTTATTTGAATGCAATGGTATGGATAGTCATCGTATAGGTACATCAACGGATTACGTCCATATGTTTAATATGGGAGTGGCCTATCAATATGAAACATGGGATTTAGCTGATATGGTCTTATCCCATGAGCCAGATAATCAAGTTGTGATGTACTATAAGTATATAAGTCTACGGCGGTTTCTTGATTATTCTACACACGAAGCTCCATCATTTATACTGTCTGGAAATAATGGTGCAGAAAAAGAAGATATGCCATATTTGAATAAAAACCTACGTGATTTTACCACTCTTTCAAAAAAGCTTGGAAAAAATGACGAGCATTTTGTTAAAGAATGTTATGAATTGTACAACGCATGGGAGCATTCTCTCGGCCTTCGTTCGTAAGGATGTCTCGTGGTCGGTTCTGCTTCGCAAAATTCATGGCAAACATTTTGATAATATGAGGCGTCGCTGCAAACATTGCGAATACTGTGTATATCGCTGTGCTCATTATATGCGATGTTAATAGTCAAATTTAATCATATATACGGGGAGGTATCATATGCGCGTGAGGGTTTACGACAAAGATAAAGCGTTATTTTTCAAATCAGATGTGTATGCGAAAATTAATCCAGGGTATTTTGAAAAATATCTTGTTTTAATGCCTGAGGCAGAAGGTGGCTGCCTTAAGCTATATGATTATTTAGATAAATCTGAAGGAGATAGCAGCTTATCTGTCAATATAAATGTAATAAATCCCGAATACCCATGTGAATGGATTGAAAGAGAAAATGTTAATTTTTCTAACACAAAAATAAAACCAGATGAAACAGATGAAGCGATCGATAAAGTAGAGTATTACATCGGGTATAAAGGTATTTTGGAAAATGAAAGAGCATTACTTGCTTTGCTAGACGGCCAGACTGTGCATCCAACTGAATTCCATTTATCACCTACTAAACAAGAGCATAAAGGTGATTGGAATTACGTTGAAACAAAAGATGACATTGATAGTCTCATGAAGTGCTTTTTTGGTTTTCATGATTCTGTCATTGTGTCATTAGACTATGTGAGCGGTTCAGGCAAACAAAATGAAGAAATCGTTGTTGGTGACAGCATGAGGAAAGTATCAGTAAAATTTGATACTTGCTGGTGCAGCTCAATAGAATTAGTTTTTGAAGGCTTACTAACTTTAAACTTGTGTCCATCAAGAGATAACTATTCCTCTGAAATAGATATTGCCTCCATTTTCATTAAAGATGAAGTAGTATATTTTGCAACTGGTTATGTAGAGGATATTTGTTCATTTTCTGATGATATTACATGGATGAGTGCTTTTTCTTTAAAGTGGAGATTTGTTTAAATATTACAGCATCATTTACTACAGTGCATAGCCTCGTGTAATATTATAGAAATATTCAAAATGCGGAGGTCTATATTGAATACCTTAAAATGGCTCGAAAACTGGTATCGTTCGACTTGTAGCGACGACCCGTGGGATAATGAGAATGTAATCAGCATATGTGCACTTGATAATCCAGGTTGGCATGTCAAGATTGAATTTTCTGAAACGCCGTTGGAAGGTAAGGCATTTGAAAAATATTCATACGACAATGGTGAACATGATTGGATTCAGTGTCGTGTGTTCAATGACACTTTTGAATGTGTGGGAGATCCATCTAAACTGGAGGATATTTTAGTTATATTTAAGCAATGGGTTACGGATGTAACAGTGTAGCGGAGACGACACATGCATGTCGCGGGGACGACCTCCACTGACCTATTGAGTTAGATCGTCCCGAAAGTCGGCCTAAACAGCGGCTCCACCCGAATCCAACCCCAGAACCAAGCCCCGGAGCCCCAAACGACTTGAGGGTTTCATCTTCGGAGCCATCGGTCTAAGTAGCCGGTCATTCGCTCATCCCCCATGGGTTGCATTAGGCCCACCGAACCCGCGCTGGCAGACCAAAGAGCCACCACGCCTACAGTGCTAAGGGCCGACCGGCGTGGGTTTCTGGAAGGGGTAGTTGGTATAATCCTAAAACTAGTCAAACTTTGCGTCCAGACTTAAATCATCCTCTCCCTATTGGACCACATTGGGATTATAAAGCTCCTGATGGAAATTGGTTTAGACTATACTCAAACGGGATGGTGATTCCCAAATGATAAGAGATGATGACTGGAGGTTAACAAACCAAATACATTACCTCGAAAAAAAGCAGCTAAATTATTCAAGATATTTATGTCCTGATAATTTAAAACATGACCATTGCGAATTTTGTTTCGAAAAATTTAGCAGCGAATCTCAATATGGTTATAAAACGCTTGATGACTATCATTGGATTTGTGAAACTTGCTTCATTGACTTTCACAAAATGTTTAATTGGATATTGACCTAGAATGATGGCCGTTTACCACCAGGGTACACGGATGCACCAACAATAGGGAGGGTTAGCCATGCCAATCTATACGTTTGACGAAGTGAAGAAAAGAATAAAAAAACTTGTAGATATCGGTGATGAGCCTGAAGTTAGTTTATATATGAATTGCAAGGAGCATATGATTATTGGTTATGAGGACAGGTATTCATTTCAACGATGTGGAAACTTTGACAGGAGTGGTGAGTTCTTCTACAGCACCTTAGACGAACTATACAGTAACAGTTGACAACATATTACTAAGCAGAGATTGGAATGACATAACGGATTTCCATTGTTCTGACTATGGATGGGAAGATGAGGATGTTTTATATGACGAGCATGGTCGCCTACTATGGGAATCAGAGTGATAACATAACGCCCTGACGGCTCCACTGACTTATTTTGCCAGAGTGCTCCGAAAGTCAGCTCTGGCAGTATGACCCCGAAGGAATGAACCTAGTTCATTCATCAAGTACTCACCGAATCGGTGCAACAGCCCCAAGGCCAAGATGTTTACATCCGTGAATAACCGTCATATAATAAAGCCAGAATAAAAACGGAGCAGGTGCGTCAACACCCACTCCGTTACCACAGCCACAAGGCGTAACGACTGAACCGTAATAAAAACGAGAACTAGCCGCCCAGCACTGGTGAAAGAGCAGGGGCGGCTATTTTCTATCGCGGGTTATAACGTCAATGAGGTAAACAATCAGAGTAATTAATGCGAGAACTGCGACGAATGTCTGAATATCTAACCACATAGGGCCTCACCACCTTTCGATGGTTCAGCCGGGGGTATAAACCGCCCTGCATCTGTAGTACATAGATTATAGAGCATTTTCCCCATTCTTGGAAGGCCAAGTTTCCTCGGATTACCATGAATCGACATCCGCATTCCCAAGACTCAGCCAGTCCCACATTGTAAGCATGACAATAACCTACAACCACGACATAATAGGCCGCGTAATACGCGAACGCTCCCTAGGCGTTGACAACACCCTCACACACAACATCTCCAGGTTGGATACAGTGGTGCAAAATAGAATTGGGCATTTTATGCTAAGAATTATGAAATGCGTGAGTCTTTCCGGTTTTGATGTTACCGATAAACCTTTTATTTTTCACATGTATACAATTTTATATAATTTAAGCCCATTAGCGGAAGTGCACAGCCGCTAATGGGCTTAAGTACTATTCTAAAAAGCCATATAGTGCATAATGGGTATTCCAGCCATTTACCGATATCCTAAGCAAGCTTACGCCCTCTAGGGGGACTGAAATAGGTATTGGTAAGCTCCCAGGTATTATATGATAATATTTTATCAGATAGCCATCACCATAAAACCGTACATTTACATATCTATAAATTGAGCTATCTACCCTCCCCATGTACCCAGTTAACAAGGTATACTGCCCCCGCAAATTATGAAGTGAAAAAGCCCTTCCGCCGCCTAGGCTATTCCCAGAATGATAAACTAGCGCATTGCGATATGCATCGCCACCCATTCTAGCAGATTCTCTCAACCATACATTTCTGTAGTCATGCATTGGCGCTGCCACATGCAGGGGGGTCGGGGTCGGCCCTGGGGGTGGGGTTGGTTCTGGGGATGGGGTTGGCTCGGTGGTGGGCGTTGGGGGTGGTTCTGGTGTCACTTCTTGTACTGCTGCAGCAGCTGCCGATACAGTATCTAATTCTTCCTCTAGGCGTTGGATACGCATTAGTAGTTGCTCTACTACTGTATCATCGGCTGGTTCTGGCGATGACACATAAATCACAGGTGCTACTTCGGCATTCCGGTTTTCTATAAAATTAAATGCTATTAGCGCTACTATGACTAAGATAGCAACAAAAAGACAAATCTTCACCCAGTGCGTTGATTGAGGTTGTGATTCGTTTGTAACGGGATATTTATCATACATTGTGTAATCCTCCTGTCTGTCTAACTATATCTATTCGGTTCCGGGAAATGCGGCTTTTATCATGAACGCATCGCCGCTGGTTTGTATTAGTAACCCGCCACCCATGGATGTTATATGGCCTTCTACAATGCTGCGCTCATCCTCTATGCCATTATCATTGCTGTATGGAAGTAGGTCGGCAGCTAAATCATCGTTGTCTGGCGTTATTGGTTTGCTTGCAATAGCTTTAATAATCACGCCAGGGGAGCCGTTTAAATCTACCATGTCAGTGGACCAGTCTGTCACTAATACAAATATGTTGGTGCGAGATGGTGCGCGCTTTCCTGCATTTTTTATCAGTATCCTAAGCATGGCCCTTAGGTCGTCTTCATTGGCGTACACCAAAAGATTTTCATCTACATCTTCATCCATATCTGACTCAAATACCAAGTTTATCCCTCTGTTTTGGAATATATTGCTGTACTCGCTGGCAATCTCACTTGTTATTTTTACTAAGTCTGATGTTGGGATTTGGGATTTGTGCGGCTTCGTCTTCTTAAACTTGCCAAGCCACTGTTTGATATCAGACATGTTTGGTAGGAGTTTAAAAGACGTCAGGAAAGCACTTGCTGGGTAGCCGTATACCTGGTCTGCCTTATACCATGTAGTTTCAATCATTTGGCCATCATATACAGATAGGTAGTCCCTTGCGGGCTCTTTTGCTAGGGCGATTATAGAGGACGCCTTTGGATTCTTATGGTCAAAAACTAGAGTCACCTTGAATATATCGCCATCTGCTGTGATACGGAAGCGGCCAAGCTTTTCCATGTAATTTTTCGCGGTGTATAAGCCAAGACCACTACCTTGGTTTCTTTTTGCATTTTTTCCTAGGTAGTACGGCTGTACTAGGTTATCTTCGCTGTCTATACCACCGGCAGATACATTGGTCACTATTATGGAAGGTATTTGCCTGTTTTGCTTTATTTCTACAAACAGGCGCGTGCCGTCTACAGCGTATCTGGATGCATTGCCTATAACATTGTCAAGTATGCTTTGAAGCATCCGGCTATCTGTATTGGTGTATACTGGGTCATCTGCGTCTGGATACATTATTGTTATGTCTTTTGCGCGAAATTCATCTTCGTAGTTGGATAGGTTGTATAGTAGCATGTCTGTGATGCACACATTTTCAATTTTGGGCATAACAGATGGGGTACTGGCATGGCTGGCGTCTGCTACTGCTTTTATCATGTCCTTTAGATGGCCAGCGTTGCGAGTTATAATTTCGATGCATTCTGCCGCTTCGCCTTGTAGGGATACAAGGCTCGTATCCTTACTATAGTTGCAAATTTTTGTTATTGGCGTTTTTATGTCGTGCATTGCGCCAGCAATTACATCTATTTTTGATCGCTCTGCAATTTGTATGCTTTTAATTGTTTCTTTTAGTTCGCTTCTTGTTGCGGACAAACTGCAAACTAGGACATCTATAAAGCATAAACAAGTGAAGATTATCCACATAACAACCATACTTTCACCATTAAAAAGAAGTGAACCATATGGTATATCCACTACTTGCATAAATGATACAAGGGCTATAATTAGCAGTAGCAACCATAGAAACAATACAATAACACCGTATGGTGGCTGGTCCTTTTCCCCCTGGATAAATTTAAACTGGTCGTTGTCATACTCCAGGAAGAGTTTAAGCAAATGAAGTGTCCCAAACACCCTACGCTCCCTTATCCGCCGCACAATTTGGGAAACAGCCAAGTAACACATAGATACAGCCACATACACAAGACCTAAACCAATGAGTGCCATAAAGCCGACACGTACCATATCCGATGTTGATAGCTCTTGCATGATATGGATATTACTTCTTACAAAATATAGCGCCGACCGCATAACCACACCACCCGACACTATGGCGAATATTATAAACATGCACAGCAAAGTAAAATCACCTTTGCGAAGAAATATAAGTATAAATTTTGCTTCGCCATCATTAAGTTCTTCCATCATCTCATCTATGTCGGCCAATGGATGATATATTGCAGAAAGCCCGCCAAGCACCAACACCAAAAACAACGACACTGCCTGCCATGTAACTATCCTACCATGACCGGAATCAACCATTGCGTGCCATGGCACGGGTATCCCGGGCCATAGGTATGCCGCCGCCATAGAGGCTATAGCAATTACTAGGAACGTGTTAATTATTACCCGCAAAAACCCTTTTCCCATAATATAAACTTCATATAGTACAGACGCTACATATAGGCAAATAGTTAAAACAAAATAAATTATCTGCCAGGTTACTAAGCTAAACGGCCCCATGTTATAAAACCCTGCAAACATATCTGGTACGGGTACCACAGATAGGTATATAGTTAATGCAAAACAGAGCAAACATGACAACGCAAGTATGGTTAATAGGTTGGATAGTAATTTATATCGTAGCTGTTTATCTCTAGTCATGATACACCGCCTTAAACCCTATACCCCGTGCCGTGATTATATATTTATAATTGGGGGGGGTCTGGCTCTATTTTCGAACGGAGTGTGCTAATGTGCTCTCGTATCGAATGGTTGCTGTAATTGGGAGCGGCATCATAATCCACGCCGTTACTTATTCTTTCGTACAGGGATTTGAAGGTAACAGGTATACCCATATGCTCCAGCAGATGCTCTAGTAATTTGTACTCTGCTGGTGTAAGGTGTATATGTTTGCCTCCTACAGTCACTTCCATTTTGCGTATGTTAAAGACCAAGTCACCGGTCTTGTATACGCGTTCGTCTCTTAATTGCAGGTTTAGGTCGCAGCGGCGTAGTACTGTGTTTATCCTTGCTATTAGCCTACTTTCGCTGTATGGCTTGGTGATAAAATCATCACCAAGCCCCAAACTGTCAAGCTCGTACCTTTCTGTATCGTGTGCAGTGAGGAATATTATCGGTATTGTTATACCCTGCGCCCTAATTTCTCTGGCAATTCTAAGTCCGGCGGTTTCATCAGGTTTGTTATCTTCATCAAAGCAGTGGATGTCAAGTATCATCAGCGAATACTTGCCCTTTTTTAATGCTTCAATGCATTCGTAAATAGAATCTACATAGGTTGCTTCAAAACCATTTCTTTCAAGCTGTTTTACCAAGCTCCTTCCAAGCTCGTGGTCGTCGTCAACAGTAAGTATATGTTCTTTCATGTACATCCTCCTTTTGTCCTGTTCCACTTTGCGCGCGGTTGTGGTTAGGTTTTTGTTTGTAATATAATTATAAATAGATTTGTAAAGTGCGGTAGTAGTTTTGTATCATATATGTATCGCTAATTTGTCAGGATTTTATCAAGACGGGATATTACAGCAAATTAATTCGAAATCAGTCCAGCCTGTCGCCGAAAAAGCGTTGAAGCGTCCGCTATTTCGGCTCGGGCTAGACTGTTTCTCATTTAATTTGCTATACCATGAAACCCGTTTCAGGAAGGACTACAAGACAATCAAAAAGATGACACAAAAAAAAGCCCTTATCACGCTATCAACCATATCAGCATTTATACTGGCACTATTAATCCTACTGCCTATATTTGTGATGTCGTTGTTTTGGGGGCAAAGATATTACCAGTACCAGCACAGCCCTGCTACGTTTGGGGTAGAGGCACTACGCATTACCCTTACAACCTATGACGGGCTTGACTTGGCTGCGTGGCGGACGCACGCCGTGACAGAGATGCAGCGCGGCACGGTTATTATAGTTTCTGGCTTGCAAGAGCCTTCTGTGACTGCATTTTTTGGCTACGCAAATATGCTTGCACAAAATGGCTGGGATGCCCTGCTAATAGAAAAACGCGCAAGAAGCCTAAGCCAAGGCGATGAAATTGGCTTTGGAATTACAGAGTGGCAGGACGTAAAAGCAGGGGTCTACTACCTCAATGCCGACGAACGTGCAGGGCATTTGCCTATTGTAGCCATGGGGACATCTGCCGGTGGGGCAACCGTGATTATTGCCGGTGGCGAAGTGCCGCGGATAGATGGTGTTATTGCAATTTCTGCGTACTCTAATTTTACGAGCTTATATGTAGACGGTATATCCATGATGGGGTTGCCAAGGTTTGTTGGCGTTATTACTACCCCTATTGTGCATTTGCGTATGAGGTTACGCTTTGGACATGACGCGACAAGCCATACCCCAGAAAACGGCATTGCAAAGCTTGGCCAGCGCCCAATTTTGCTAATGCACTCTACCAATGACCGGCAGGTACTTTTTTCCCATTTCGAAAGGCTACGGCAGACAGCAGATGATAACAATATAAATTTTACAACGTTTGTAAGGGAAGGAGATTGGCATTTTGTTTGTTATGACTGGTATATTACCAACCCCGCCAGGGATATAAAATTCACAGCGGCGATTATTGCATTCCTAGATGATATTTACTTCAAAAACCTTGCCCACGGCCTTTATCATACACCAACAACAAACCCCCAAGCCCAGCAAATACAGCCAGCAGCGCAACAAACCATACAAACACCATAACCCAGCCTACATCGTTTGGGTTCATAAAAAAATACGGGAAGAAGTTAATCCTCTCCCCAATAGCAACAAAAACAGCCCAATATACACCAGGAAATATCATGCCGGCCAAGATATGCCTGCGCCTCAAAAATCCTTTACTCTCGAAAACAAAGTAATTTATCAGCGCCAATGCAGTAACCAACACATGTGTAGAGAAATTTACATAACCAGAAAAAAACATAGGTGCCTGTGCAAATGGTACCAGCAAAAAGTTATACACCAAGCCGGTAACGGTAGCACTCAGCATCACAGTAACAGAAATATAATGCCTTAATGGGTTGTTCTTAAGTGCAAGCATTACAAGAAAGCCAATAACCAGCAGGATATTGCTTTGATATGTAAATGTCTTTAAAGCGCGAAAGTGGATACCACCACTTCCGGCCATACCCGGGAGCAGGTGTATCTGCCCACCCCCGGTCAAGCCCAAGATTACGCCATACATGATTAGTACAGCGCTTAGGAACAAATATATATTGTGCATTTTTTCTTTACTAAGTCTATGCATTGTTAATCCCCATTCTGAGGCTTCAGCACAACGCTGGCAGTGAAAGTTTGCTTCGCAAACTTCCACACTATTTCTCCAAGGTAACGCCTTCCCCGGGCACAACCCGGCCTATAACCGCTGCCTTTTCCCCCTGCGAAGCCAGTATCTCTATGGCTTTTGCTGCGTTATCGCCAGATACGGCAGCTACCATGCCAATACCCATGTTGTACAGGTTATACATTTCTGTTTCATCTATCCCGCCTTGCTGTTGCAGGAAGCCAAAAATAGCCGGGATATCCCATGAGCCGCGTGTAATTGTAGCCCCTAGTCCTGCGGGAAGAAAACGCGGTATGTTTTCTATAAACCCGCCGCCGGTTATGTGGGCCATGCCTTTAACTTCTATAGCGTCTACCAAATTTACTACGGCACTTGTGTAAATACGTGTTGGCGTAAGTAGTACTTCACCCAAGGTGCGCGGCTGACTTGTTTCACCTGCTGTGGCGGTATTAAGCTCTGGGTACACCTTTGACAGCTCTAGCCCGTTGTCGGCAATAATCTTGCGTACTAGCGAAAACCCATTGCTATGCACACCAGAAGAAGCCAGCCCTATTAGTACATCCCCGGCTATTATTTTTTCGCCGGTGATGATATTTTTTTTGTCTATTATCCCTACGCTAAAGCCAACCAAATCGTACTCTCCTGGCTTGTATACACCGGGCATTTCTGCCATCTCGCCGCCTATAAGTGCGCTGCCGGCTTGGATACAACCCTCACATACCCCAGACACGATGGCCTCGGCCTGGCTTGGGTCAAGCTTGCCGCAACCTATATAATCCAAAAAGAAAAGCGGTTTGGCCCCAACGGTGATAACATCATTTACACACATGGCTACTGCATCTATGCCAATGGTGTCGTGTTTATCTAGCTCAAAGGCCAGCATGACCTTAGTACCTACGCTGTCTGTACCGCTTACGGTTACTGGTTCTTCCATACCGGCCATATGCTTTGTAAGCTCAAACAACCCGCCAAAGCCGCCAAGGCCGCCCAATACACCGGCTATTTTTGTGCGCTCTACATGCTTTTTTATGCGTGATACCGCTTCATATCCAGCTTCGATATCTACCCCGGCTTGCTTGTAATGGTTAGGCATAATATCTACTCCTTTATTTTCTAATTGCCGCCCCCGGCCGGGTAATCCCCGTTAAAGCAGGCCATACAAAGCCCGCCGCCCTTACTACAGGGGATGCCTATAGCCTCAACCAGCCCCGCCTCGCTAATATAGGAAAGGGAATCTGCCCCTATAGCCCGGCATATATCCTTAGTGGTGCGGTTATAGGCAATAAGCTCTTTGGTTGTGTGCAAGTCTACGCCATAGCAGCATGTATGAGCCAAAAGCGGAGATGCCACTTTCATATGCACCTCTTTGGCACCGGCTTCTTTTAATAGTGCCACAATGTGCTTGCTGGTAGTGCCCCTGACAATAGAGTCCTCTACCAGCACTACGGACTTACCTTCGACTATGGCACGTACCGCAGACAGTTTTAATTTTACACCCAGCTCGCGCAGCTCCTGGGAAGGCTCTATAAATGTGCGCTTGGCGTAGCGGTTTTTTATTATCCCTATCTCATATGGGATACCGCTAGCCTCTGCATAGCCTATAGCCGCAGATATCCCAGAGTCCGGCGACGGTACTACAACATCTGCTGGTGTAGGGGCCTCCTTAGCAAGGATGCGGCCGGCATTTTTGCGGGATGTATGCACGTTTATGCCGTCTATATTTGAGTCTGGCCTGGCAAAATACACAAACTCCATACTGCATACACGAAGGCCAGGGTCACTTGCAATAAAGTCTGACCTTGGGCCGTCATCATCTATAATAACTATTTCGCCTGGGGCTACATCTCGTATATAGGTAGCACCCAGCGTATCAAACGCGCAAGTTTCCGACGCTACCATGTATGTCTCCCCCAACTTGCCTAAAACCAGAGGGCGTATGCCTTGCGGGTCACGGGCGGCCATTAATTTTTTTTGGGTTAGTAACACGAATGTGTAACTGCCCTGGATTTTCTTTAGCGATGCTTTTAGTTTGTCCAGTAACAATGGCTCGCTGCTCTTTCTTATAAGATGAGCCAAGGTTTCCGAATCTGCTGATGTTTGAAATATACTGCCTTCCGACTCCAACGCGTGTCTTAGCTCGTGGGAGTTGACAAGGCTACCATTGTGGCCTATTGCCAGGCTGCTTTTTTGGAAATGGAATAGCCGCGGCTGGTAGCCATCTTGGCTGTGGACACCGCTCATTACATAGCGTACATGGCCTATTGCTGCTGTGCCCTTTAGCTCATCCAATGTTTTTTGGGGGAAAGCATCCGCAGCCAGCCCCGAGCCCCTGTGGCGGATAAGGCGGTCACCATTTTTAACCACCATACCGGCGCCATCTTGGCCACGGTGTTGCAAGGCATGCAAACCAAAATATGCCATTTCGGCGGCATCTTTATGCCCCCATACCCCAAACACACCGCAAGCCTCGTTTAAGCCTCTAATGTCAAGCATTCTTCTAGGGCCCCTCTCCAGACGGCTTTCATTTGTGATACCGGGATATTTATTTTGTCACCTGCTTTAAAGCAATCGTCTGACGTGGTGTAGCCCAGCAACTTGGCACCGGTAAGCTTTTCTAATGCAGGGGCATTTTCTGGCGTGCAGCTTATTACATAACGCGACTGACTCTCTGCAAACAAGAAGGCAATGGGGTCACTACTTGGGATTTCTATGGTTGCACCCATGTTTTCTTCTTGTAGGCACTCTGCTATACAAACAGCAATTCCACCTTCGGATACATCGTGGGCAGAGTTTACTATCCCTTTACTTATTGCCGTTAACAGTATGTCGTGCATGCGTTTTTCTTCATTTAGGTCAATAGAAGGCGGTGCACCAAAGATTTTACCGCTATTAAGCATCTTTTGAAGCTCGCTGCCGCCAAACTCATGACGGGTGGTACCTAGCAGGTATATCGCATCGCCAGGATTTTTAAATTCCTGGGTTGTTATGTTAGACAGGTCGTCTATCAGCCCCACCATGCCTATTGTAGGTGTTGGGTAGATAGCACTTTCGCCGCGCTCGTTATACAGGGATACATTGCCGCCTATTACTGGGGTGTCAAAGGCCAGACAAGCTTCGCTAATCCCGTCTGCGGCTTGCTCTAGCTGCCAAAAAATTTCTGGGTTTTCTGGCGAGCCAAAGTTTAGGTTGTCTGTTATGGCAAGAGGTACAGCACCAGAAGCAACAATATTGCGTGCCGCTTCCGCAACTGCTATCTTGCCGCCTATATACGGGTCTAGATATACGTATCTGCTGTTGCAGTCTACAGTCATAGCCAGGGCTTTCCTTGTGCCCGGCACACGGACTATGCCGCTGTCAGAGCCGGGGGGGATTATTGTATTTAAGTTTCTGTCAAACTGGTTGTATACCCAGTGTTTGCTTGCTATTGTGGGGGTAGCCAGTAGGTCCAGAAGGGTCTGGTTATAATCTGCAATTTGTGTGATTGTTGCGTCTTTGGATTTTAGTTGTTGGTAGTACGCCGCTTCGCGGGACGGCCTGTTGTACTCTGGGGCTTCTTTTGCCAAAGCGTCTGCCGGGACATCTGCGCAAACTTCGCCTTTATGATATAGGCGTACTTGGCGGTCGCTTGTTACTTTGCCTATGATTACGGCGTTTACATCATGTTTTGCGAACACGTCAATGATTTCTTGTTCTTCCCCTTGCTTTATCACCAACAGCATCCGCTCTTGCGACTCGCTTAGCATCATCTCATACGGGGTCATGTTTTCTACGCGTTGTGGGACTTTGTCTAGGTCAAGTTCTATCCCCATGCCGCCCTTAGAAGCCATCTCCGACGAAGACGATATAAGCCCGGCTGCGCCCATGTCTTGGATACCTACCAGTGCTGGGTGGTCCATAACCTCCAAGCAAGCTTCCATCAAGCGTTTTTGGAAGATGGGGTCCCCTGCCGGCACGGTTGGGCGGTCGGGTTCTTCGTCTTCGGACAGTGTGGCGCTGGAGTATGTTGCGCCGTGCACCCCGTCCAAGCCAGTGGCGGCACCAGCATATAACACCGCATTGCCCTCACCTGTGGCTACTCCTTTTTTTATCCCGTCGTGGCTTATTATCCCTACACACATGGCGTTAACCAGTGGGTTTGTTGCGTAACAGCTATCAAACTGTATTTCACCGGCGGCGGTTGGGATTTGCATCCCATTGCCGTAGTTGGCAAGCCCCGCTACGCATTCCGTTAACAAGTACTGTGTATGAGGGTCATCCAGCTCACCAAAGCGTAATGAGTTAAGCGTCGCAATAGGCCTCGCACCCATAGAGAATACATCGCGCACAATCCCGCCAACGCCTGTAGCAGCGCCATCAAAAGGCACAACCGCAGACGGGTAGTTGTGTGACTCTAGCTTAAACACCGCAGCAAGCCCGTCACCTATGTCTACCACGCCAGCGCCCTCTCCGGGGCCTTGCAATACCTGTGGGCCCTTTGTAGGGAACTTGCGCAATATCGGCTTTGATGTCTTGTACGAACAATGCTCGGACCACATGACAGAAAACAGGCCCAGCTCTGTATAATTGGGTAGGCGGTTTAGTATTTTTTTAACACGTGCGAACTCATCGTCTGTCATACCCATTTGGGTATAAATACGGGCTTCTTCTATTTGCTTTGGTGTTATCATGGTTTTGCCTCCGTTTTGTTATGGATTTCAGCTTTTTATACATTCGTATTACTTGTCCCAGATACCTGTTGCGTCTATTGCATTAAGGGTTTCGTCTATCTCACCCAGTATATTTACATGGCCCATCTTGCGGTTGTCTACCGCTTCGGCTTTCCCATATAAGTGGATTTTACCTTTTTGGAGTAGCGGCATATAAGGCTCTATGTTGTGCATGTTTTCTTTATCCATATGATTGCCCAGGATATTTACCATAACTACTGGGGTATGAAGATTGGTTTCCCCAAGCGGCAACCCACACACGGCACGTATATGCTGCTCGAACTGGCTGGTGACACATGCGTCCATGGTATAGTGGCCGGAGTTATGGGGCCTTGGGGCCAGCTCGTTGATATATATTTTCTCATCTACTACAAACATTTCAATTGCCAGTATCCCAATAGCGTCTAGGGTATTGGCAATTTTTATTGCGTGGGCAATGGCTTCTTCTTCTACTTTCTTGGATATGCGGGCCGGGACTATGCATTTATGACAGATATTGTTTACATGGATATTTTCCGCCACCGGGAAAACAGCAGTCTCCCCTGCGGTGCTTCTTGCCACTATTACCGACACTTCAAGCGAGAAGTTCATAAACTGCTCAAGGATACACTCATGATTTGCGGCAAGCTCTTTTGCACGGGGTAGGTCAGCTTCGGATTTAAGTACTACTTGGCCCTTGCCGTCATAGCCGCCGGTGGTGGTTTTTAGCACACTTGGGTAGTATACGTTCTTTTCCAGAGCTTCTACGCTGTCTATTAGCATAAAGCCCGGCACAGGTATTCCCATATCGGCTATGGCTGATTTTTCCCTAAAGCGGTGTTGGGTGGTTTTTAATACCTGGCTACCTTGCGGGAGGTATGAGTTAGTTTCTAGCCATGTGAGTGCTTCATAGTCTATATTTTCGAACTCATATGTTACTACATCGCTGATATCGGCCAGGCGTATTATTGCGTCCATATCGTCGTATGCGGCTGTTATTTCTATGTCTGCCACTTGACCGCATGGGCAGCTTGGGGTTGGGTCAAGTACGGCCACAAAGTATCCCATAGCTTTTGCGGCAAGGCACATCATACGTCCTAGCTGGCCGCCGCCTATAATGCCTATGGTCTTGTAAGGGGTGATTGTCTCTTTCATTGTTTGGCTCCTTTATAATTGTTTTATGCAAGCAAAAAGACCAACTACAACCGCAAAATTGCGGACGTAGTTGGTCCTTTATGTCAACTATTAATTTCCAATTGCCTAATGCTATCGCGGATAGCAATGCGCCTTGCTTCTAGCTTTTGATACAGCCCGCTGTCATATGCAGCAAGTATCCTTGCAGCCATAAGCCCGGCATTTGCGGCCCCAGCTATGCCTATAGCCATAGTAGCCACAGGTACAGCCGCAGGCATTTGTACAATAGAGAGCAGCGAATCCAAGCCGTTGAGGGCCTTAGACTGCACCGGTACACCTATCACCGGCAAGCTGGTTATAGATGCCACCATCCCCGGCAAATGTGCCGCACCCCCTGCACCCGCAATTATTACTTTGAGCCCATTAGTGGCGGCGGCAGATGCATACTCTACCATGTACTCCGGTGTGCGATGAGCCGAGACTACCCTTTTCTCGTAAGGCACCCCCAGTTCGTCTAGTATTTTGCAAGCATGGTCCATAGTCTCTAAATCAGACATGCTACCCATGATTACACCTACCAGTGGCTGTGGCTTCATGAAGACCCCCATATATTAAGAAGCTGTGTTCATACTAAGAATAATGCGGTATTGAAGGGTTGTCAACTACATCGAATGCAAAAAACTCTTACCAACGACGAGCCTATTTGGCGAACGCTCCAACGCCAAATAGGCGACAGAGGCGGTTAGAGTTTTCGCATTCGATGCGGAACCGAAAGCAAGCACCAACCAAAAACACAAGCTAAAAAAATACAAAACATGATATAATGAGAAAATCAAAAAACCAATAAATAAAAATGTTAAAACCAAAAAAGGAGCCCCCAAATGCCCCCCCTATACCTAACAAAACCCACCCAAGCCCACACAGAAGCAATCCGCAACTACCGAGACGAACTGCGCACACACGACACCCACTCCCACGGCGACAGCGGGCTTTATAAGTGGGACGATATCCCCGCCTGGGTAGATTTCTGCCGTCAAATGGAAAATGCAAAAACCTTACCCAAACCGGATTACGTAGAAGCCGACCAATACATGCTAATGCAAGAAGGCGACCCAAAAATACTAGGCATGATAAGTCTCCGCCGCCGCCTAAAAGAAGGCTACCTAGCCGAACATGGCGGGCACATAGGCTATGGCGTACGCCCATCCCAAAGGCGTAAAGGCTACGCCAAAGCCATGCTAAAACTGTGCCTAGAAAAAGCACGCGCCCACGGGCTTACAAAAGTTTTACTATGCTGCGACCTAGACAATGCCGGCAGCCGCAGCACTATACAAGCCTGCGGCGGCCAATTCGAAAGACTAGCCATAACCGGCTGCGAAGTAGACGAGCGCTACTGGATTAACCTAAACGAGTCCCCCACCCCAGCCGAAAACCGCGAACAATCCAACGCGTTTTCGGCCACAGACGGGACCGTTTTAATGTACGAATGCACTAACCACCTAAACAACTACTACACCACCAACTACAACGAGCACGGGCGCCTAACATCCAGGCACGGCCTAGTAGAATACCTAACAACCATGCGCTACGTAGAGCAGTATCTAACCCCCGAAGCATATGTACTAGAAATTGGCGCAGGTACAGGCCGCTACAGCCGCACAATTGCAGACATGGGCCACAAAGTAGAAGCAGTAGAACTAGTACCAACCAACATAGAAATATTTCGCGAAAACCTACAACCAACACATGACATAAACATAACCCAAGGCAACGCGCTGGATTTATCCATGTTCGCGGACAACACCTTCGATATGACCCTACTATTAGGCCCACTATACCACCTATATACAGACAAAGAAAAACACCAAGCTATACAAGAAGCCCTACGAGTAACAAAACCGGGCGGGGTCATATTCACGGCTTACTGCTTAGTCGACGCTTCCATCACCCTAAGCGGTTTTGCCAATAACAGTTTTGATATTAAACAATATGTACAGCGCGGCAAAATTAATCCAACAAACTTTGCGACCACATCCGAGCCAGAAGATATCTTCGAGCTGGTACGCAAAGAGGATATAGACCGTATGATGGCAAACTTCGCCGTAGAAAGGCTTCATTATATAGCTACAGATTTATTCACCATATGGATACGCGACGCGATAAGCCAGATGGATGACGAGACTTTTGCGCTATACCTGCGCTATCACTTTTCTGTATGCGAAAGGGAAGATTTGGCGGGTGCTGGGCATCACAGTTTGGATATATTTCGCAAAAGGGAGATTGAATGATTACACCACATGGGAAATTAGTAAAAGTTAAAGGCAAAAATATGCACATTCGGCAAATGGGGTCTGGTGAGAAAACGATTGTTCTTTTACCGGGTTTGGGTACGCCACTTCCTTCAGTGGAATTTGCACCTCTTATGCGTGAACTTTCTAAAAAACATACAGTGTGTGTTGTTGAGATTTTCGGTTATGGGCATAGCGACGGAACAGACAG
>WQVY01000050.1 GCA_009785605.1 Defluviitaleaceae bacterium
TTAAATGAGTTGCCGTCTAAGCTTAGGGCTGTGTTTACGGTTATTTTTTATGCGCCAAGTATGTCCGGCAATGCATTTTTACTGTTCTTGATACTGTTCTCACCTGACCCTCATGGCTGGCTTAACGCAAACCTTATGCGGTGGGGCATTACCCACGATGCAATATTGTGGCTAGAGGATACGTCATGGATGATGCCTATAGTTATTGGGGTATCTATATGGCTTAGTATGGGTGTTGGGTTCCTGTCTTTTGTGGCAGGGCTGCAGACGGTAGACAAGGCCCAGTATGAAGCTGGCTGGGTAGACGGTATAAGAAACCGCTGGCAAGAGCTATGGTTTATTACACTGCCCAACATGCGGCCTATGCTGATGTTTGGTGCGGTTATATCTATTACAAGTGCGCTTAGTGTGGGGGCGGTAAGTCAGTTGCTTACGGGCTTCCCAAGTGCCCAGTATGCCACCCATACTGCAGTCCTTCATCTTATAGACTACGGCAATATCCGTATGGAAATGGGCTACGCCTCTGCCATAGCAGTTATATTGTTGGGACTAATGCTAGGTGCCAACGCACTATTCCAGAAATTTTTAAGGCGGTTGGGGACATGATTACAGTTGCGGTTAAAAATAAAAGGAATGTTTTCAAAAAGGGGAAAGACGGGCGTTCGGTAATGGGGAGTTTGGGGTTATTCCTTTTCCTTTCCTTGTTGGCTGCTGTGTTTTTCTTTCCTATCTTTTTCATGCTCAACAGGGCATTTATGCCCTTGGCAGAGCTATTACGCTTTCCGCCGCTTATTATTGTTCGCAACCCTACTTTTGACCACTTTTTTTCTGTTAGCACGTTCTTTAACACTACGTTGGTTCCATTTACGCGGTACTTATTTAATACGGCGTTTATTGTAACTGTGGGGGTTTTTGGGCAGATATTGTTTGCTTCTATGGCTGCATTTCCTTTAGCAAAATATGATTTCGCTGGGGACAGTATCATGTCTAAGATGATTGTTGTAGCACTAATGGTAAGCCCTGCCGTTACCGCCGTACCTGCGTATCTGATAATGTCATATTTGCGCTTAATAGACACCCCATTTGCAATAATCTTGCCTACTTTTGGCGCAACTCTGGGGCTGTATCTGATGAAAAATTTCATGACGGTTGTACCATCGTCGCTGATAGAGGCTGCCCACATAGACGGCGCAAACGAGTTTACTTGCCTGTTTAGGGTGGTAATGCCAGCGGTAAAGCCCGCGTTTATTACGCTGTTTATACTCAGCTTTCAGGTCATGTGGGGGGCAACAGGCGGCCAAGTAATTTATACAGAGGAGTTAAAGCCCTTGTCTGCCGCGCTCAACCAGATTGCCGCAACCGCAAGTATAGCCAGGGCCGGTGATATGATGGTGGTTTCCCTTATTATGTTTATTATCCCGCTTATCTTGTTTATTTTCATGCAAACTCAAGTGTTAGAAACAATGGCAACATCGGGCATGAAGGAGTGAGTTATATGTCTAGGATTACCAGGGTCATGCCCGGCATGGCAATTTCGGTTTTGATGGCACTTGTGCTTGCACTTTGTGTTCCTGTGTCTGTTTTTGGGGACCCGGTGCCGCGCAACCGGCTTATGCCAGAGAGCTATGTCTATAACCATGTTGGCGGTGGGTTCTTTTATCCGTTTCCTGCGCCGCTACCGTATCGTTTTTCTCATAGCATGTATGCGCACGATATTGGTGTGGACTCTTTTATGCATCTTGGGGAAGTTGAATATCACGATGGGCGGTTTTTTATCACCAATGGCAATACATTAATAGTCACAGATGACGAGTTAAGGGCCATTACAGTCCTAGAAGGCATATATGTAGATGGGCAGTGGGAAAATTTTTCGCCCCTTGACGGAATTTTTATCACAGCCACGGGCGATATTTTGGTTGCAGAGCCGGACGCTGGCCGTGTGATACATCTTGACGAAAACCTGGACTTGGTACGCGTACTAGGCCGGCCAGAAGGCATGGGTACAGATGAAACCGGCACCTACCGCCCACGCAAAGTAGCCGCAGATAGCCACGGGCGCATTTATGTAATTGCCGAGGGGGTTTTTGAAGGTATAGTTGAAATAAACCCAGACGGCAGTTTTAATCGTTTTTTTGGCGTGGTAGACGTACACCCCACAGCGTGGGAGCTGTTTAGGCGCCGCTTTCAAACCAATGCCCAGCGGATAAGGACCAGGGTATGGCTTCCTAACAATTTTTCTAATATTGCTATTGACCCGGCAGGGTTTGTATTTGCAACGTTGAGCGACCCAGGTAGCGATGTAAGCGTTAAAAAGCTAAATTTCCAAGGTGAGAACATACTACGCCGCCCACATACAAACCATTTTGTAGGCGACATGGAGTTTAACAATATAGGGATAGGTATACCCCAGGGGCCGTCTATTATATCTATTGTCCAGGTTACGGATTTTGGTGTGTACTATGTATTTGACAACAACCGCAACCGCATTTTTGCATATGACCAAGACGGGCACAACCTATTTGCCTTTGGCGGCACCGGCACACGCGAAGGCACAATGCTTACAGTCACGGGTATGACCATGGCCGGCAACCGCCTAGTGTTTGCAGACAGGGGCAACCGCTCTATCGAAATATTCGAACGTACAGAGTATGGCGACATGGTGCTTGCCGCAGCAGACCGCCAATTTAGGCATGACTATATGGGCGCTGCATACTACTGGGGCGAGGTTATAAGGCTCAACCCGTTTTTTAATTATGCGCATGTAGGCGTAGGTATTTCTTTATACCGCCAAGGCTATTATGAAGAATCTATGATTTATTTCCAGCGCGGACAGGATGTGTCGTTTTTTTCTATGGCGTATCAGCGGGTACGCGCAGGTGCTATGTATCGGCATTTTAATACCATCATGACCATAGTCACAATTGTTATAGTGATATATATACTCCAAAAAATAATAAGGCGTGTAATGGCACGCCCACGCCAAAAGCAAAGGAGCGGTGCGGCATGACGGCTCTTGTAAACAAACACAAAATTGGGAAGTTTAAAGAGCTTATGCTGGACTTCCCACTATATATTATTTCGCGCCCGTTTAAGGGCTTCGATGAAATGAAGTTCCAGGGCCGGGGCAGCATGATATATGCGGTGCTTATTTTGCTTGTTTTTGGTTTGGTAAGAATATGGGAGATAATGGGCACCGGTTTTATTTATATAGAGTTTTTTTGGGAAGTGCCTTCTGTGCATGTGCCGTGGGTATTGGCCTTTGCATATGCACCTATTGCCCTTGTGTGTGTCGCCAACTGGAGTATTACCAGCATAACAGACGGTAAAGGCAAGCTAAAAGAGATATTTCTTGTTTACTGCTATGCTTTATTCCCGGCTATTGTATGTACCATGATAGCCATTGTGCTGTCTAACTATGTAACAATAGATGAAACTGCGTTTGTTACATTCTTTTTTGTATTTGGCCAGATACTTCTTTATTTTTATCTATTTTTGGGGCTACTTGTTATTCATGAGTTTTCTTTTACTAAGGGCATTGTGATGGTACTTCTGACAATGCTGGCAATGCTTATCATAATATTTGTACTGGCATTGTTTGTCATGCTGGTTAGTGAGGTAGTGGGTTTTATTATTACGCTAATACAAGAAACAGAAACAAATTTACTTTAGACCGGGGAGGCATAACTAAAATATGAAAAGACTAATTGCGCTTGTACTGGTTTTGGCCATGCTTATCCCGTCTGTTGGTGTTGTGCGGACGTATGCTTCCGCATCTGTGCCTAGTTTTGCTAATTTTGAACTGGTATACGAGAATGCATACGCGGTATTATTTGTGGACGAACGCAGCAATAATATCCGGGTATTTCAAAAAGCGTCTGGCGAATATTTTGACACGCTGGTGACTGATGGGCAAAGCGGAAGCGCGTTTATCCGTGATATACAGCGAAGCGACTTTGACTTAGAGATACTGCTTAACGAAGTTAGGGGTATCCGCCGCCGCATGAACAGCTACACCGAAAGCGTGTCCAGGAGCCAAGTAGAATATACAAACATACCCGGCGGCGTAAGTGCACGCTTTATGGTAGGTGACCCTGACGCTATACATCTGACAATGTTCCCTATGTTTATTAGCCGCGAAAGGCTTAATTATTTTGTTTTGGACCACCTTACGCAGCAAGAACGAGACGATTTTGGTGAGCTTTACAGGTTTACCGGCGGGCGATATGTACGCCGTCACCCTACGTTTGTTGCGGCTACTGGGGAGCCTAATACCGTGGCTATACCATGGCTGCGCCGGGCACACCGCTTTTTTTATGAAGTAGGCACATACACCTTCGACGAGCTGGCCTATGACAACGACTATTGGGAGTACCTCCCGTTTGAGCCGGCACCACTTGTGCACTTGGCTGTAGAGTACACCCTTTGCGGCCCAGATTTGATAATAACCGTACCCCGCAGCGGTATGGAGTTGGCAGATGAATCTCAGCCCTTTATTAATATTACTATGAACCCGTATTTCCTTTCCGCGAGCGAGGAGGACGAAGGTTATATCTTCATACCAGACGGCAGTGGCGGTATTATTATGTTTAACAATGGCATGACCGGGCAAGAAGCGTCTTTGCCTGTGTTTGGCCGGGACCCGCTGTATGGGGGCTTTAGATATCACGAACCTTTTAACCAGGCAACCTTGCCTGTATACGGGATAGTAAGAAACAACACCGCAATACTTGCAATAATAGAAGAAGGCGCACCGGTTGCTACAATCCATGCCAATGTAAGCGGGCGGATAGACGAGTATAACCGTGTATATGCTAGTTTTGAACTGCTTTTTAACGAAGCTGTGCCCATACGCGGCCGCAATTTGGCGGCAACCAATAACCGCTTCTTGGACGAAATGTACGACTTTGATATCCGTCAAAGATTTGTATTTTTGTCAGGCGTTGATGCTAACTATGTAGGGATGGCTCGTGCGTATCAGCAATACTTGATTTACCACAGTAAGCTCAACTCAAATGGCATACCACCAGAATATGCGCCGTTTTTTGTAGAGTTTATTGCCACAACACCGCGGTCACGTGTGCTTCTTGGCATCCAGTACACAGAAAATTTCGCAATGACTTCGACAGAGGATGCGCAAAACATCTTGCAATCTATGACAGACCAAGGCGTGCGCAACATCCATGCCCAGTATACACACTGGGCAAATGGCGGTATGCGGACTACAGACTTGCATAGGCTACGCCCACTTCGCAGTATTGGCGGCACACGAGGTATGCGGGACTTGGAGCAATTTACGGTAGATTCTGGGCTGGCCTTATATCCTACTGTGCGTGCAGTTACATTTAGGGAAGTGCCGGGGCGTATTGGCGGCGTTACCAGAGGGATGCTGTCCAGGGATGTCACTAATGGTATAAGCCTAATTGCCTGGCATGGGATTCATACAAGGACTTTTGCAGGGTCTATAAGCCTGTTATCACCCGTGCACTGGGTAAGCTATGTCACTCGTATTGGCCGCAATTTTACTAATATGGGGCTGAGCAATATAGCGGTATCTGACCTTGGAGGCATGTTGTTTGGTGATTATAGGCGCAGAAACACAATTACACGCCTAGAGTCACAGCACTACGCAAACGAAGCGCTTGAAGCACTTGCCAGCGACTTGGGGTTGATGCTTGCAAACCCAAATGTATACGCGTTTGCACATGCCAATATAATTACGGATTTACCTTTTAGCCGGGGTGCAATGCGGATTGTGGACTTTAATATCCCATTTGTGCAAATGGTGCTTGGGGAGCATATCCCCTTTAGTATGCCAGCGTATAACATAGATGCTATGGCGTGGCGTGGTTTTAATGAATATATGCTGCGCGCAGTAGAAAGCCGTAGCGCAATGAAACTGATTTTGACCTATGCAAACGAGCGCGAGTTTTTCCCGACTTTTCAAAATCACGGGTTTCATGTGTTGAATAATATGTTTTTCCAAACCGCATATCATCACCACTGGGAAGCACGTATAGGCGAGTATTATGCAAGATTTAACGCGTTTTACCAGGCGGTTAGGGGCGCATACATTACTGCGCATACAGTAACTGCCAGTGGTATGCATGTAGTAGTAGAGTATAGTAACGGCATAACTGTGTTAATAAATTACTGCGACAGCCCATGGGAACATGGCGGCCAAATTATTGCGCCACTGTCGTTTGAGGTGATATAGCCATGGCCATTAAGCACAAATCTAAAGGTGTATCTCTGCGGCAGAAGCAGGGGGTGTGGGGGTTTATATTCCTACTTCCTTGGCTTCTTGGGTTCTTGTTGTTTTTTGCAAGGCCTATGTGGGAGACAATAAGCTACGCGTTTTCGGAGGTTACCATTACGTTTTATGGTATTTATTCGACGTTTGTGGGGATGGAAAACTTCCGCCGTGCACTTTTTATTGACCAGTTTTTTAATATGTACATGATTACATTGGCTTTCCCTACGTTGGTTATTGTGGTTATTGTCGTAATATTTTCTTTGCTTGCCGCTATCTTAATAAACGGCAAATATTTTGGCCGCGGTATTGTACGTGCTGTGTTTTTTATACCTATAATCATGGGTGCCAACATTGCGGTTGCGGTCACAGCCGGGGGCGATGTTGTTAGCCAGGCCGCAGGTATGGGGATGAACTTTGGCGGGTTTAGCCAGTATTTCCTAATAGAAGCCCTTGCCGGTACGGGTATGCCGCCGGCGCTTATTTCTTATGTATTGCAAGCATTGAGCGAGATTTTCTCTGTACTGGCCCAGTCTGGCGTGCCTATTCTTATATTCCTTGCTGGGTTGCAATCTATCCCAACATCTATGTACGAGGTGGCTAAAATCGAAGGCAGCACCCAGTACGAAACTTTCTGGAAGGTTACACTCCCCATGATTAGCCCCATGATTTTGCTAAGCACGGTTTATACGATTACTGACTTATTTAGGCGGCACTCCATGGCTGGCCCGTTTATTCCAAGGGTGGCTACAGATGGTGTTTCACCTGTACCGCTACTAGAATATATACGGTATGTGGGTTTTGGGACACACAATGATTTTGGGCTGGCAAGCGCCATGTCGCTTATGTATATTGTGGCGAGCCTTGTGGTTATTGTGGTTGTTACATGGGTTATGTCAAAGGCGGTGTTTTATTATGACTAAGCGCATAAATACGGCACGGGCTTTAAGGAAGTCCCAAAGCTTTGCGGTTTCTGCGTTCCGTTTTATTTTAATTATTTGCCTGATGTACATGATTTTGTACCCGCTTCTTAGGATGATTGCAGAAGCTATAGTGCACCCGCATGTTCTTGGGTCTGTAGGGTCTTTGTGGATACCGGCCATGGCTACAACAGACAACTTTGTTGTGGCATGGCATGTCATGAATTATTTGCCGTCTTTAGGGTTTACGACACTGGTCATGGCCGCAATAATGCTGCTTCAGATCTTGAATGCATCCCTGGCGGGGTACGCGTTTTCTAGGCTGCGCTTTAAGGGGATTAATATACTTTTTGCGTTGGTCCTTGTGGGTATTGTTGTGCCCAATCAAGTATTGTTTTTGCCCCAGTCTATTATGTTTAGGCATTATGACTTCTTTGGGATTTTGAGCTCTATAGAGGGGACCGGCTTTGCCAATGCATTGCGGTTTCATATACCCATACCAGGGCGGGACCCATGGTATCCTTTTGGCTGGCTTATTAACGGGCCATGGAACTTGCTGGGTGATGCACGGACTATGTTTGTAATGGCCGGGCTTGGCCAAGGGCTTGCCGGTGGGATATTTATTTATATATTCCGGCAGTTTTTTAGGGGGCTGCCCAAGGAGTTGGAGGAAGCCGCTTATGTAGACGGGGCCGGAGTTATACGTACGTTTTTTACTATTGCCATGCCCATGTCCAAACCGGCTATTTTGACTGTGGGTACACTAAGTTTTATATGGAACTGGAACGATAGCTTTTTCCAATCTGTTTTTGACCCGCGGCATTTGTATATGCGGATGCGTATTACACATCTCAACTCACCAGGCGGTGGCGGTACTACAATTATGCAGCAAGCTATAAACCAGGTACAGGCGAACCTCCCGGACAGCATTGTTACGCTCACGACACCAATTTATGATGCATCTATTATAAATGTAGCCAACTTGTTGTCTGTCTTGCCGCTTATTATTTTATTCCTTCTTATTCAGCGGCAGTTTGTAGAGGGTGTGGAGCGGTCTGGTATAGTTGGGTAATAGTTGCAGAGATGAGGTTTGACATATGAAAAGAAGATACTTTGGAGTTACTGTGTGTTTTATTGTTGTATTCTTGCTGGGTATAGTTGGCGGGACCATGTGGCTGCAACGCAGCTCGGATGCTGTACCCGCCATTACGGACTATGTGCCCAGCGACGCGAATAACGAAACGGCGGGCACATCGGAAACAAGAGACACCGCAAGCAATAATGAATCTGCCAACAACGATAACAATATCGATAGCGATAACAATACTAGCAACGAGCATGAGCCATACGAACCAGAACCATCTGAGCCGGTAGCTATAAGCCTATTGCGCACAGCTATAAATTCGGCACAGCACCGGATATACATGGCCGAAGCACCCGGCGAGGTAGTACAGGCTGGGCGTTTTAATGTACAAGACCAAGATAACTTAGCCACCGCCATACAGCGGGCACAAACAGTGCTAGAGCGCGATGGCTTAACAGACGCGGACGCTATGGCCGCTACCTATGAATTAAACCAGGCTGTAGCTATTTTTTTTGACGCGGTAATAGACCCCAATAACCGTTACCGCCCGTTCTTGGAACACATCGCCTATGGCGAGGACAACCCTCCAAAACGCGAGCTGCGTGCGGCATGGATTGCCACTGTATTAAACATAGACTGGCCATCTGTAGATGCCAGGGGTACAACCCCTACCCATGTAGACAGGCAAAGGGCAGAGCTTAGGCAGCGTTTTGATGAGGTTTATGTACTGGGTTTTAACTCCGTAATTTTTCAAATAAGCCCTACGGGGGATGCATTTTTTCCATCTCAAGTTTCGCCATGGTCTGCTTGGCTGACTGGGGAAACCAATTTCCAGGGGCGGTTAATAGACAGCAGTGGCAATGAATTTTCCCCACTGGGCTATGCAGTTGAGCTGGCCCGCGAGCGCAACATGGAGCTACGCGCATGGTTTAACCCCTACAGAATCACCCATACAATAGGCCCCTATACATGGGGCAACGGTATTATCCTATCCTCTACAGGGCAGCGTGTGACCAGCCTTGACGAAATCCGCGAAGAATGGTCCCAAATACCCGGTACGGCTTTTTACCTTTTTGGCGATTATGTAAAACTGGGCGAAAACAGATATGTAGTTGACCCGGGCGCACCGGGCGTAAGGGACTGGATTGTAAGCCGCGTGATGGAAGTTGTGCGCACATATGATATAGATGTTGTGCATTTTGACGACTATTTTTACCCGTCCGACTATGTAGACACAGAAACTTTTAACAGACACAATACCCTAGAAAATAACTGGGCCACAAACCAAGTCTTCCCTGACACAACTGACGGCAGGAATGCTTGGCGCAGAGAAAACACCGAGATGATGGTAAGGGATGTACAACAGGCCCTCCGGAGTGAGGCACCGTGGGTCAAGTTTGGCATTAGCCCAGGCGGGGTGTGGAAGTCCTCCCCTGGCGGCAACACAGGGTTTGACGGCGGCGGTTATGATGCCGGTACGGGCTCAACATCCACCACTACATGGTCCAATTACCATTCTTCTTGGGCAGATACCCGCCGGTGGGTAATAGAAAATTTCATAGATTATTTGACCCCACAAATATACTGGGACTGGGCCCACAACACAGCCCCATACGGCGATATAGCGGAGTGGTGGGGCCGCTTGTTCCACGACTTTGGGCCGGATGGAAACTTGCGCAACTCCCGCGGTGAGTATACCAACGCGCAACTATTTATAGGCATAGGCCTATACCGCATGGACGAACAAAACCTTGTGCATAAATGGAACAACCTGCACGAATGGGAAGGCCAGCGCACAATGCTGCGCCAACTTGCATATGTAACCGGCAACCCGCATATCAGCGGCTCTATGATGTTTACGCAAAACCAAATGCGCCAGCCAGCCGGCACAGGCTTTATAAGAAATGGTATGTGGGAAACCATGCATACCCTAAGCACAACCTTATGGCGGTATCCCGCACTTGTGCCGCCCATGCCGCATCTTGGCGGTGTGGCCCCTGCTGCACCTACCAATGTAAGCGTTGTGGGCAATGTGATTAGCTGGGACAATGCCGAGACCAGTACCAGCCAGCTTGCAATGCCGCGGTACTTTGTAATCTACCGTAGTAGTAGCCGCAATGTAGATATTAACAACCCTGCCAATATTGTGGCGCTGGTACCTGCCGTAAGCGGCCAGGTTGGATATGAGTGGGTTATCGACCTTGATGGAGATATTACTGGGTATTACTTTGCTGTGACTGCGGTTAACCGCTTGCATGATGAGAGTTTGCCTGGGAGGTAGGGAGTTAGTACTAGGTATGTAATTCAAAAACAGTCCAGTCTGAGTTGAAAAGCGTTTAGTATACGCAATTTTCGGCTCGGGCCGGACTGTTTTATATTTTATTGGCTATTGTATTCGTTAATCATTCTCTCTAGCGCGAGTGATATAGCATCACCACCAAATATTTGCCGTCTTGCTACACCATTGGCACGACTAAGGGCAATTATATTATTACCACCAAGCATAATATGCATTGTTCCGTTTGAATTGTCATTTTGGCGAAAATATATAGACCACTGGCTGTTTTCGTAAGTACTATTAAAAGGCCAGCGCCTGATAGACGCATTTGATATTAGCTCAACGAGTTCTTGTGCATCTATCATATGCGTAACCTCTTTGCCCTCTATAGCTCCCCCGTTTATGAATACACCGAAAATATAGACATGATTTGGCTTGGTACTTCCATCAACATAACGTGCGAATAAACCACGGTCACTGTTGTATAACCCATAATGAAATAGTGGTTCTATTGTTAATGGCAACCTAAGTATCCGAGATGTGCTGAATAGCCAAATAAAAAACGACACCATTAATAATGCAATTGCTATAAATATTACCCTCATGTTTTTCATGCCATTTTACTCCTTATATTTCATACATTTACATAGTCTATCAAGTTATTGGCTTTTATCAAGCGAAATAATCAATCATGACAATTTACTAGAACGGTTGACCTGACGCATTCTTTATGATATCATTTTGATATCAAATAATTATGAGGTGACCATATGAACGTAAAAAACACAAATGTAGGTATCACAGAAAAGGCAGCCTGGCGCACAAGCGGCATGGCCATCCTAGTTATTAACACCCTGCTAATGCTGGCGGCAATTGCTGTGGTAGTCTACGGCTTTGTCGATGGTGCGGCGGATAATGTACTGTTGATTTCGCTTGGGATTTTTTATTTACTTATCCCCACATGGCTGCTGTACGGTGGGCTTTGTATCTTGCGTCCCCAGGAGGCCATGCTGCTTACGCTTTTTGGTAAGTACAACGGCACCCTTCGCGGGCCGGGGTTTTTCTTTGTAAACCCATTCTCTACCGCATTCAAAAGCGAGGTAGGCCAGCCCAGTACAGGCGCGGCAAACATCACCAGCACAAAGGCAACAGGTACAGATGATATCTCCAAGGCCCTAGCCGCTGCCGCAGCCAGGAAAATTTCGCTCAAAGCCAAGACACTCAACAACGACAAGCAAAGGATTAACGACTTGCTTGGTAACCCGGTAATCATAGACACAGTAGTGGTTTGGCGGATAGTTGATACTGCCAAGGCCATGTTTAACGTGGATAATTTTATCGAGTTCTTGTCTATCCAATGTGACTCGTCTCTGCGGTCTATTGTTAGCCAGTACCCATATGACTTGCCAAGGGACGGGCAAAGTGAGGACAAATGCCTTAGAAGCGCATCCGAGGAAGTCGTAACCCGCCTCATGGCAGATATCCAAGCAAAGGTAGAAGTCGCAGGTATGGAGATACTAGACGCGCGTATTACTAACCTGTCATACGCACCAGAGATTGCTGCTGCCATGCTGCAAAGGCAACAGGCAAGCGCTGTCGTAGACGCAAAGCAGACCATAGTAGACGGCGCTGTAGACATTGTACAAATGGCCCTTAAGCGCCTTTCGGAAGACAATGTAGTAGAGCTTGACGAGGAGCGGAAAGCCGCAATGGTTAGCAACCTGCTTGTAGTGCTGTGCTCTAACACCGAGGCCCAGCCAGTAATAAACAGCGGTTCCTTGTACTAATATGGAGGGCGAAAACAAAACAGCCGTAAAGGCAGATAAAAAGAAACAAGTGCCTTTGCGGCTGTCCGAGGCCCTTTATAACGAGCTTGCCACCTGGGCAGAAGATGAGTTTCGCTCTTTAAACGGGCAAATAGAGTATCTTTTGACCCAATGTGTTAAGAAGCAGCGGCGTGGGGATAAGTAAAGCTTACGCATTCCACTTCTGTATTTCATCCCCAACAGGCGCAAGCAAGCTCTTATAAGTGAAATACACATGCCCTTTTAGCTCATCAATGGTGGTATTGAGCTGCAATTGACGTGTCATTTCGCCTTTAAACTCGGGCCGGTCGTCGCTGGTGGCGCGGTAGGCCGCCATACCAATATACAAGTCCACATTTGTACCTTTACATACATCTGCCCACCATGGCGCTAGTACTTTATAATCTGCGATTTCGAAGCCAATATGCCAGTATATTTGCGGGACTATATAATCCATCCAGCCCTGCTTGACCCATTTATACGTGTCGGCATACATGGATTTATAATGCTCGCCGCCTTTGGTGTCGCTACCGCGCGGGTCAGAGGATTTGTTCATCCATATGCCAGAAGGGGATACGCCAAAGCGCACACCGGCCTTCTTGGACACTTCGTGGAAGCCACGGATCAAATCGCTCACGCATTCCCTACGCCAGTCGTCTTTTGTCATGCCTTTGCCGTATTTGGTAAAGGTTTTTTCGTCGTCAAAATCTATGCCTGGGTAGAAGTAGTCGTCTATATGGAAGCCGTCTAGGTCATAGTTATTAACCAACTCTGCTGCACCGTCTATTATTAGCTGCCGTACTTCTGGGATACCGGGGTCAAAATACCATGCGCCGTTATAGTCTTTGCCTTCGTATTTGACTACCCAGTCAGGGTTTTTGCGGGCTGGGTTTTCTGGCGCAAGCTCGTCTAGGGATTGCATTTTTTGTGACATATGCGCTACCCGGTAAGGGTTGACCCATGCGTGGATTTCTAGGTTTGCGCTGCGGCATTTGTCTATCCAATATTGCAATGGGTCAAAGCCGCCTTCTGGGGCTTTGCCTTGCTTGCCTGTCAGGTAATACGACCATGGGAAGATGTCAGACTTGTACATAGCATCTGTTGTGGGGCGCACCTGTACTATTATTGCATTGAGCCCTACGTCTACGGTCTTGGCAATTATGCCGTCGATTTCATCTTTCATTTGAGACACGGGTATGCCGGGTTTGCTTGGGAAGTCTATGTTGGCTACCGTAGAAACCCATATGCCTTTAAATTCCTTTTTCATTGTCTTGCCCCCTTCTTATAAAGCTAAGTTCACTGGTTGATGTAAGTATAATCCAAAAGAAAATTTTTTACAATATTACACGAAATAAATATTTTTTCATTGACTTTTTGCCAAAATGAATGTAAAATATTATAATACAAATGTAAATTATTTTCATACTGGCAAGGAGGTCTTGGCTGATGGATAGCCATACAGAAATAAGAAACGCATATGCAAGCTTTAGCAAATCCCAAAAACGCATAGCTGATTATTTTTTGCAAAACGCACATCATGCCAGCGGCAAAACTATAGACGAAGTTGCGGAGCGTGTGGGTGTATCTACCGCCACAATTGTACGCTTTGCGCGGCTAATTGGGTTTTCTGGTTACAGGGATTTTATTATGCGTTTTACCTCCGGTGTTACAGAGGCTAATAACGGGGCCGATACCATGCCCAATTACCTAGACGCAATACCAGGGGACTCTATTGGGCAAATAATGGGGCACATCTACGCAACAACCAAGCAGAGTATAGAGCAGACTATGGCCGTGTCTGACGAGGTTAGCATTGCCCGTGCTGTAGCTAGTATGCGCAAAGCCAAAAGGATAGACTTTTTTGGCATGAGTGCCGGCTCTATAATCGCACAAGATGCCCAGCAGAAGTTCTTGCGCATTAACAAGGTAAGCTATGCGTTTTCTAGCAGCCATATCCAGGCCACCGCCACATCCACACTTACACCAGAGGATGTGTGCGTGGTTATATCATATTCTGGCGAAACAGCAGACACCTTGCGCATCGCGGAAATTTCTAAAGAAAAGGGCGCATGTGTGATATCTATCACAAAGTTTGGGGATAACAGTATAAGTAGGCTTGCGGACATTAATTTATTTGTGTCCTCGCCAGAGTCCGAGTTTAGGTCTGCGGCTACAGGCTCGCGGATTTCGCAGTTGTGTATCATTGATATCTTGTATACATCGCTTGTAAGCCTGGAGTACGACACTGTCAAACAATATTTGGACGAATCACGCAAGGTGATTAATACGCGATACAAACAAACATAAACAGGGGGTAAGTATGTATGACAATCCGCAGCTATAAAGCCCAAGATGGATGCGCCACACTAAGATTATGGAACGTGTCCCTCAAAGAAGATAAGTTGAACAAAGAAAATTTCTATACGCGCATAATATGCGACGCAAATTTTGACCCGAGTTTGTTTTTACTGGCAGAAGAAGCCGGCGAGGTTATAGGCTTTATTTACGGCGCAAAAGGCGCAAATGCAGAAAAAGCCTATATTGTAGCAATGGGTGTATGCCCAGCACACCGCCGCAAGGGCATTGCTACAGAGCTTGTTAATAAGCTGGAATCCACTGTTAAAGCACTGGGTGCAAAAAGCTTGGATATAGGCAATTATGCCGTTAATTATTTCTTCCCAGGCATAGATGAGAAAAACTATAAAACTGCAATTGCATTTTTTAGCAGCCTAGGCTACGAAGAAAAAGGGACATGCAGCTCCATGGACATGAGCCTACGTGAGTACGAAACCCCCGCAAAATATGTAGAACGCAAACAAAAATTAGAAAGCGAAGGGTATACCTTTGGCAGCTTCACATGGGAAGATTCTTTGCCTATGTTTGAATTTTTCCGCGAACATTTCCCACATTGGCTGGGTGGTGCGCGCAGCAATGTACTACGCGGCAATGGACATGAAACTATACAACTTGCACGCAACCCCAAAGGCGAAGTTGTAGGGTATGCGATGCGTGCAGGGGACGGTACACCGGGACGCTTTGGGCCTTTTGGGGTAGCAGAGTCAGAGCAGGGTACCGGCCTTGGCGGGATACTTTTTCACAATCTTATATCTGACATGGTAGAGCGGCGCATCTTTTACACATGGTTTTTGTGGACTGGTGGGCGCAACTTAGACATCTATGGCACATGGGGCATGAAAAAATATAGGAATTATACCATCATGGGTAAAGTCTTATGAAGCATATAATGGCAATTGGTGCCCATATTGGCGATGCTGAGTTGACATGCGGCAAGACACTGGCCACGCATAGCCTAAAAGGCGATAAGATTTCTACCGTAGCAGTGACAGCGGGCGAACGCGGCGCACCGCCAGACAGGTGCCAGGCAGAGTTTAAGCAGTACAATATCGACTGTGCAACCACTTTTGCCAAGGCCCTGGGTGGCAGCTTCTTCTGCCTTGGATATGCCGACGGGGAAGCACCAGACAATGAAGAACTACGCCTGGCTATTTGCGACCTAATAAGGGCACAAAAGCCAGACGCAGTACTTACCCACTGGCATGGCACAATGCACAAAGACCATAGGATAACTTCCCATGCCGTGGCAGATGCTATTTATTATGCAGGGCTGCGCGGCTTTGAGCGCAAAGCACCAGATGGGACAGTACTGGCCCAACACTGGGCACGCGGGCCATATTTTGCAGAAAATTGGGAAGACGCAGACGGCTTTGAGCCTTATATCTATATAGATGTAAGCAGCGGATATGACCTGTGGTACCAACACATACAAGGCTTGTGGCTGACAAATAACTCGCCATGGTTTGACTACCGCGACTACTATGACGCGTTATCGCGCCAGCGCGGTATACGCATACGCAAGCAGCGGGCAGAGTGCTTTGACATACAGCCCCATGCTAAACGCATCGTGCAAGAGGGATTTTGACATGAAGGGATGCAATGCGCTAATTAACCAAGCCATACAAGATGGCATGTTCCCAGGCGCGGCAATATCTGTAGGAGACAAAAACGGCGAGCTGTTCCGCGCAACATACGGCCAACGCTGCCTGTATCCACAACAATTGCCGGCAGAGCCGGATACACTTTTTGACTTGGCATCCCTGACAAAAATCATATCAACAACTATGGTTGCCCTTGTACTTGTGGATATGGGCAAACTTAAATTAAGCGACAAGCTAAGCCAGTTTTATGACACACCAGCATGCAAGCAAGACATTACTATACACCAGCTTATGACACACACCAGCGGCTTGCCGGCTCATGTGCCTTTGTATAAGCTGTCCCCTACCCCGCAGCATGTCTACAGCACAATCTTAAACCAGCCGTTAAAACCAGATGGCGATGTGGTTTATAGCTGCCTAGGCTATATACTGCTGGGCAAGATTTGCGAAATAATAGGCGGCGCAACCCTAGACAAACTCGCGCATAGATATATTTTTGCTCCATTGGGGCTGCAAACTATAGCATATAACCCATGTGCAAAAACCCATACCTTCGCCGCGACAGAGTACTGCAACATAAGCGAGATGTGGCTTAGCGGCATTGTCCATGACGAGAATGCGCGTTTTATGGGTGGAGTCTCGGGTAATGCAGGGCTGTTTGCAGATATAAATGACTGTGCAACCCTGGCAATAATGCTTGCCAACAAAGGTATGCACAACAGCCAAACCATTATAAACCGTGGGTTGTTCGATACAGCTATACACAACCATACCACCCACTGCAGCGAAGGCCGGGGGCTTGGCTTTGTAATAAAAGGCCATACACCAGTATCCTGCGGGGATATATTCCCGGTAGGCTCGTATGGGCACACTGGCTTTACTGGTACGTCTATATGGGTAAATGCGGAAACATCGCAATATGTAGTATTTCTTACCAACCGCGTACACCCCACCCGCGAAGACAACCGTTTGGCTGCGTTTAGGGGGCTGCTGCACGACTGTTGTGCTAAGGAGTATACGGCACTTCAACTATAAATTTAGGTTTTGATACAAATGATAAAGGCGATCGGAGGCCACCAATGCCAGTAAAACTAGGTATAGACCAACTAGAAAAGTACTCACCCCTTTTTGCTGGCAAGCGGATAGGGCTTTTGACCAACAACACCGGAATAAACAGCAGATTTGAAAGTACAATTGACCTTATTCACAAAAACTTTAACCTGGTAAAGCTTTTTGCCCCAGAGCATGGTGTACGCGGCAATTTGCAAGCCGGCATAACCCTAGAAGGCTATCACGACCAGCGCACAGGGTTGCCGGTAGTGAGCCTATACGGCACAAACCGCCGCCCATCACAAGAAAATCTCGCAGACATAGATATCTTTGCCTTTGATATCCAAAATGTTGGCTCGAGATTTTATACCTACCTATACTCTATGGCGTATATCATGCAAGCCTGTGCCGAATATGGCAAGAAATGCGTAGTTTTCGACCGGCCCAACCCACTCGGCGCTGCAGATGTAGAGGGCAATATCCTTGACCTTTCTTGTAAATCCTTCATAGGGCTGTACCCAATCCCGCAGCGCTACGGCCTTACAATAGGCGAGTGTGCAAAGCTGTTTAACACAGAGTACGGCATTGGGTGTGACCTGGAAGTAATACCTATGGAGGGTTACCGCCGTGATATGTATTTCGAAGAAACTGGGCTAAGCTGGGTGCTTCCATCGCCCAATATCCCCACGGTAGATAGCTGCTTTGCTTTTAACGCAACATGCATCTTTGAGGGGACAAACGTGTCCGAGGGCCGCGGTACCACAAAGCCATTCAACTTTGTGGGCGCACCATGGATAGACGGCGCACGCCTGGAAGACGCGCTAAATGCGCACAACTTGCCGGGCGTAAAATTCCGCGCGCATTATTTCACCCCGCTGCCATACCACCCCAAAGACGGCAAATACGCCGGCGAGCTATGCGGCGGTGTGGAAATGCATGTGCTAGACCGCAAGGCCATGCGCCCTGTAAAAACTGGCGTGACAATGCTATATACGATACGCGACTTGTACCATCAATTCAAATATTTACCCCCCTACCGTGAAGGCGGCATACGAATGATAGACTACAACACCGGCAACACCTACATCCGCGAAGCAAAATACACAATAGATGAAGTTACGGCCTTATACGCAAAAGAAAGTGCAGAGTTTTCAAAAATAAAATCCAGTTATCATTTGTATGCATAACTGACTATAAGGGGTGTATCATGGATATTAACAACCTTACCCTAGAGCAAAAAATCGGGCAGATGTTTCTGCTTCCCATAGAAGGCACAACACTTACCGCAGATACCAAAGAGCATCTTCAAAAGCACATGATAGGCAATTTTATATATTTTGCACGCAACCTTACAGACTACACAAGTATCCGCAAGCTAAGCGACAGCTTACAACAAGCGGCAATAGAGTACTGTGGCATCCCAGCATTTATATCTGCAGACCAGGAGGGCGGCATGGTAACACGCGCATACTCTGGCGCAACCCATTTCCCCTCTAATATGGCAATAACCGCCGCAGACATGGGCCATGAACTAGAAAACATGGGCTATATGGTGGCCCGCGAGCTCAAGGCCCTGGGCATAAACCTCAACCACGCCCCGGTGCTGGATGTTAACAACAACCCCAACAACCCTGTAATAGGCATACGCTCTTACAGCGACAAACCCCATATCGTAGCAAAGATGGCAACAGACTATATTCGCGGTTTGCAAAAGGGTGGCGTGCTGGCTAATGCCAAGCACTTCCCAGGCCATGGAGACACTCACAAGGACTCCCACCTAGCGCTACCCTCTATAGAGCATGACATAGAAAGGCTAAACCAGGTAGAGTTAGTACCCTTTAAAGCCGCAATAGCAGACGGGGTAGACTCTATCATGACTGCACACATCATTTTTAAAGCCATAGACAGCCAGCACCCAGCCACATTATCACCCAACGTCCTTACAGGGCTACTGCGCGAAAAAATGGGGTTTGAGGGCCTAATCCTAACAGACAGTATGTCCATGATGGCAATACAAGACCACTACGGCCTAGAAAAAGGTTGCATTATGGCAATCAACGCAGGGGTGGACATCCTATGCTTATGCGCCGGGCGCGAAGGCCAAGCAAGCTGTTATGATGCTGTGCTTGCGGCCGTCAAATCCGGTGAAATATCAATAGAAAAAATAGACACCGCCGTAGAGCGTATCCTCAAATACAAGGCAATATACGCCACCAATATTGATACCAACAGCGAGCTGCCAGTAGAAAAATACGCCGCCCACGAAAGCCTTTCAGACGAAATAAGCGCAAAAAGCATAACACTTGTCAAAGGCAATGATGAGCTGTTGCCACTAAAAAACAAAAATATTTTTGTCATATCACCGCCACCATCAACGGCCAACATAGCAGATGACACCATAGTCAAACAAGAACTTTTTTGCAAAAAAGCCGCAGAAATACTAGGTTGCAACTACGCAGAAATTACCGTAGACCCAAGCCAAGATGAAATTGCAACAGTTATAAAAAAAGCAGAGGCAGAAGTAATCTTGTACGCATCATACAACGCAATACAGTTTACAGGCCAGATAAATTTGTACAACGCACTCAA
>WQVY01000051.1 GCA_009785605.1 Defluviitaleaceae bacterium
AAATCCGGCTATGTAGGCGGCGGGATGGAGGGGTATGCCGTACTGGCACTTCTTGACGAAAATGGCTACCCAACCGCATCAACACTAACCATAGCAAAGGCTGACGGTATTAACTGGCTTACATTTTGTACTTCGCCTGACAGCAACAAAGCCATGCGTGTGGGAACATGTAACCGTGCAAGCGTGTGCATAAGCACCAGCGAGTACAATATTACCCTAGTAGGCACAGCCGAAATAATAACAGATGAAGCATCAAAAAAAGCCTCATGGCTACCACAAATGGCAAATACCTGGAGCGGCCCACACGACCCCAGTTTTTGCGTACTACGCTTTAACACACAGCGCTACAATATCTACTTTGCCGATAACGACGCGCACACCACAGGTACATTGTCACCTCCGCAAAAGGAGAAAAAGCTATCAATTGCGCCAATACTGAGCTTTAATGGGCAATGCAACCAAGCAATGAAGCTCTACGAAGAAGCCTTCGGGGCGATAACTGTCACAAAAATACACTACTCAGAGGCAAGCCCCAACGACTTGCAGTATAAGCAAGAAGAAAAAGACTTTATCTACTATGCCGAAATGGCGATAGGAGATCATCTCATTTCTATGGGTGACGACTCTGCAGGCAAACTACAAAATGTTGATGCCAAAGCCAATACATTGTCAATTGCCCTACTAGTGCAATTTGAGACATTAGAAGAACTAGAGGCGACGTATAAGCTCATGGCCAATGGCGCAACCATTATCACACCCCTAGGTAGCAGCACATACTGCACCGGCGCCGTTTCATTTGTTGACCAGTATGGCATCTACTGGGATTTTATGAGTGGATATAGTGGGTGATTGCTATAGCGGACAAAGCCTCTTAGCGTAAATAGTTTTCTAGCCCATCCAAACTGACTTGCGTCTGCTCGCCGGTTTGCATGTTTTTTAGGTTGGCTGTGTTTTTTTCTAGTTCGTCCTGGCCAAGTATCATGGTATGCTGGGCCAGGACTTTGTTGGCATATTTCATTTGAGCTTTTACACTTCTGTTGGCTATATCGCTCTCTGCCTGTATACCCAGCTGGCGCAGGTTGTATGCTAGTTCGTGGGCTTTTCTTGCGCCTTCAACTCCTGTATGACCTATAAATATGGCAGGGCCGGTGGCTGTTATTGGGGCATTTTTTTGCTCTTGCAGCCTTAGTACCAGCCTTTCTATCCCCATGCCAAAGCCTACGCCACCGGTAGGTTGGCCGCCTACCTCGCTAATTAGCCCATCGTAGCGGCCCCCGCCTATTACGGTGTAGCCAGGTGCTATAAATTCGAATACAGTGCGGGTGTAGTAGTCAAGCCCACGCACAACTTTTGCGTCTACAATAAACGGGATATTCATACGGGTCAGCAATAGCTGCAGTTCTTCGAAATGAGTGCGGCATTCTTCGTCCAGGGCATCTAGCACCAAGGGGGCTTGTGTTAATAACTCTTGGCAGCTTGGTGTTTTACAGTCTAGTATCCGTAGTGGGTTTTTACCAAAGCGCTCACGACAGGTATTGCACAGGTTTTCTAACCTGCTGGATAGGAAATCTTTTAGCCTGGCGTGGTAGACCGGCCTACACTCCCCACAGCCAATACTGTTTATATGAAGGTTTACATTTTCTACTTTTAACCTGCTTATAAGTGAAGCCCCAAGCGAAATCACTTCCGCTTCCGTGGCCGCACTATATGCCCCAAAAACTTCGACCCCAAACTGGGAATGCTGGCGGTAACGCCCGTGCTGTGTATTTTCGTAACGGAAGTTTGGCCCTACATAGTACAGCCTTGTGGGCTGTGGCTGGTTGTGCATCCCCCGTTCTACATATGCGCGTGCTGTGCCCGCGGTGGCCTCTGGCCTTAGGGACAGGCTGCGGCCAGCTTTGTCCTCGAATGTATACATTTCTTTTTGGACGATGTCTGTAGTATCGCCTACGCCGCGCAAGAATAAGTCTGTCTGTTCGAATATTGGGGTGCGGATTTCTGTGTAACAGTAGGCATGGGTTATTGCGCGGATTTCATCCTCGATATAGCGCCATAGGCGCATTTCTTCGCCGTATACGTCTTTGGTACCTTTTGGGGCTTGGATCATGTGATACTTCCTTTCTTGTTGTCATCCATTATGCGCTGGATATAAACATCCGGGTTTTTTGCGTTAAATTTGCGGGTAATTTTTGTACCTTCGATATACTTGCTTACTGCGCCGGCACCTACCCCCAGCACTGTCTGGACTTCTGACATCATGCCTATGTTATATAGGCACTCGTGGCCGGGTAAGCTGTAGCCTGTGTTTTCGAATAAGGCTGCCATGTTTTTTTGACGATATAGGTAGTATGGGTTGTGGCCCATGGCAGCGCAAGCGTCATGGGCTATTTTTAGTTGGGACTCGATGGTTTTGGCATCTGGCAGGGGGGTGTGGAGTGGTGTGTCTGCCCGTAGCTCGTTGAGCTTGGAGGCGCGTTTTACGGCCAAGGTGTGGACTGTAATATTTTCCGGAGTCAAGGCGGTTAAAGTTTCCATTGTATGATGCATGTCCTTTGGCCCTTCGCCTGGTAGGCCAGCAATTATGTCTGTGTTTATTGTGGTAAAGCCTTCTTCCCGCGCTAGTTCAAAGGCTTGCAGGAAGTCACGAGTTGTATGGTTGCGGCCTATAGATTTTAGCGTAATGTCATTTACGGTTTGCGGGTTTATTGATATGCGGGTTATGCCATAATTGCGCATTATTTTTAGGTTGTTGCGGGTTATTGTATCAGGGCGGCCCGCTTCTATTGTATATTCGCTTGGGGAGCATATTGTTTGTATAGCTGACAATAATCTTTCTAGAAGGCCGTCTGTAAGCGCTGTAGGCGTGCCGCCGCCTATGTAAACAGATGATACATGGCTGCCAGTTTTTAGCAAGTTATCAGACACACGGCCCAGTTCATCTATAACGGCTGTGATGTATTGTGCTTGGGATTGCTCACTCCACGAGCCTGATGCGGTGTTGAATGAGCAGTACACACAGCGGGACGGGCAAAAGGGTATGCTTACATACAGGCCCAACGTAGGCCGCTGCGGGGTTGCCTTTGTCATGACACTACATATCTTGGCGGCCAAATTATTTTCTGCCTTTGCTACGGCTATTGCTAGGTTTGTACGGCACTCGTGCACATGAAAGGTGTATTGTAGCTCTTTGTGGATTTGGTTTTCCGATTGGCCGCTTGCTATCCATTCGCGTACCATTTTGGTAGGCCTTACGCCTGTTAGCGCACCCCATGGGGTGTATGCACCTATGGTTGCTTGCAACAGGCGGTACATGGCCAACATTGCTTGGCGCTTGTCTGCCACGGTTGGAAGGTCTGCTAATTCAAGACTGCATGTGCCAATGGCGTGCGCGGCCACACTGCCAGAAAATAGTCCGGCATGTACTTTGCCGTTATCAAAAGAGCTTGAAATTGTAAACTCTGGCAGGTCTTCGCCTCCAAATCTTGCGTGGGGGAAGAATATCTGCGCTATACTTTGTATTTCATCTACATATTTATGATTGGCTATGACCCGTATCGTCATGAAATAGCCCGGGTAATCTCGTACACGCTTTTTTCCCTTAGCAGCCGTTGCGAAATCTGGTTAAGCCGTTCGCCGTCTGGGATTTCTAGCCCCACGTTGAATATGGCATCGTTGTGGCTGTTTGTGCGTACGTTCATAGATGTTACTTTAACTTTCTCGTCGGCCAGTATCCGGGATATATCGGCTAGTAGGCCGTCCCTATCGTCGCATAATATGCGTATGTCTGTGTGGTAATTGCCTGTTTTTTCTTGGTTGCTCCACTGTGTGTCCATTAGCCGCCTCTTGTCCAACTCGTCTAGATGTATGATGTTTACGCAGTCTGTACGGTGGACACTCATGCCCCGGCCCCTTGTAACAAAGCCTATGATTTCGTCGCCTGGGACAGGGCTACAGCATCTTGCAAAACGTACGCTGGTGTCGCCTAGGCCCTTGATTACTATGCCGTTTTGGGTCTTGCGGTCCGGCATGTTTGCGCTTTCTGTTAACAGGATTTTAATTAATTCTTCGTCTGATGGCGGGGGCAGGGTTTTTTCGTATTCGCGATATAGGCGGTTGATGATTTGCTTTTCTTTTATACCGCCAACCCCAACCATTGCATATAGCTGGTTTAACTCTTTGCAATTAAAGCGGTTAAGTATGTCTTTGTCGCGGTCATCTGCCATAAGCACGTCAAAGGTTATCCCAAGCTCTGCCGCGGTAGAATCTAGTAGCTCGCGCCCTTTTTGTATGTTTTCTTCACGGTCTTGGCGCTTAAACCACTGGTTGATCTTGGTGCGTGCTTGGGCGGTCTTGACTATATTAATCCAGTCACGGCTTGGGCCTTTTGTGTTTTGGCTGGTTAGGATTTCTACCCTGTCGCCGGTTAGCAGGGTATAATCGTTGGTAACAATGCGGCCGTTTACTTTGGCACCTATCATCCTATTGCCTACCGCGCTGTGTATTGTGTATGCAAAGTCTATTGGGGTGGCACCGTCTACCAGTGTGTATACATCCCCGTTGGGGGTAAAGCAGTATACTTGACCGCGGAAGACATCCAGGTCCATTTTTAGGGCGGCTAAGTATTCTTGATTATCGGAAAGTTCGCGCTGCCAGGTCATTATTTCTGTTAACCATTTGTCTTTGGCGGTTTTGTCCCGCTCTTTGTATTTCCAGTGGGCTGCTATACCAAACTCGGCTACCTGGTGCATCTCGTGGGTGCGTATTTGCACCTCTACCGGCTCGCCATAATATGGACCCATTATAGTGGTATGGAGGGACTGATACCGGTTGATTTTTGGCATACTAATATAATCCTTGATACGGCCGGGCACCGGGGTAAACATAGTGTGCACCCAGCCCAAAACGGCATAGCAGTCGGTCACTTCGTTTACCAGTACCCTTACCGCGAATAAGTCATATATCTGGTCTAAGGTTTTGTCTTGGTTTTTCATTTTCCTGTGTAGGCTGTAAAAATGCTTAGCGCGGCCTTCTACTACTGCGTTTATGCCCTCGGCTTTTAGTTTGTTGTTAATGACATCTACAACTTCTTGCACCACTGCCTGGCGCTCGCTTTGTTTCATTTGGATTTTTTGGGAAAGCTCGTTGTATCTGGTCCGGTCTTGGTATTTGAATGCTAGGTCTTCTAGCTCGTATCGTATTTTTGCTATCCCTAAACGGTGTGCTAGGGGGGAATATAGGTCCAAGGTTTCTTGGGCTATAGTTTTTTGCTTGTCTTCACGGTGGCCACCCAGTGTACGCATGTTGTGTAGGCGGTCTGCTATTTTTATTATCAAGACCCGTATATCCTGTGACATGTGAAAGAATAGTTTGCGGTAGTTTTCTGCTTGTTCGTCGGCCTTTGCTGCTAATTTTTCTTTTTCGCTTTTAGACAGTTTTACTTCTTGGCTTTCTGCGTCTGGTTGCTGGGTATTGTCTGGAGTTTTGGATACATATTTTACTTGCTTGATTTTGGTAACGCCGTCTACAAGCTGGGCAATTTCTGCACCAAAGCGGGACGCTATTTCTTCTAGTGTATGGCTTGTGTCTTCTACTACATCGTGAAGTATGCCGGCGGCAATGGACTCCAAGTCCGAGCGCATCTGCGCTAGGATAAGGGCCACCGCCAGCGGATGTATAACATATGGCTCGCCGGTTTTGCGAAGTTGGCCTTCGTGTGCGTCCTTGGCAAAATGATAGGCATCTTCTATCAAAGTCAGGGGCGTGCCTGGGCGATAAATTTTGATTTCATCTATTAGGTTTTTGAAAGCATTTTCGATTAGACGTTTGTTGGTGTTGTCTATCATTTTGGCACCTCCCTTGTGTGCAAGAAACCTGCATGTGGTTTTCTAACCATTATAGTATTTGTGAGGGATTTTGCAAGGTATAGTAATCATGCACATACGTTTTTATGAATATGAAAAAGCTGGCACAAACTCAAAGGTTTATGCCAGCCTTGTATATGATGTAACACGAATCTAAGAAAATTATGCCGATAACGCTAATGCTTGCTCTTGCTAATAATAATCTCCAATGAGTCGCAGATTGGACGGTAGCCTATTTTTTGGTAGATGCTATTGGATGTAGGGTTGGCCAAGTCTGTATATAGTACGCATTTTTTAAACCCACGGTCCAGGCCAACTTGGCTAATAGCTGCTACACACGCTGTTGCGTACCCTCTTTTGCGGAAGTATGGCGGTGTGTATACATATCCTATTGCGCATACGGTTTGCAAATCACGGCTTATTTTTGCCATTGTTACTGGAGTGCCGTTATCTTCCATTATATATACGCGGTTTGATTGTACGATGTGGCGGTAAACTTCTATGTCGTTACCAACTGCTGGTGACTCGCTAAAACACTCGCTGTAAAACCCTGCGTCCCAGTATGGCAAAAATGACATATCGCTTTCTTGTGCCAAGCGCAGGTTGGCTTTGGGGACATCGGGGTTGACTTGTGATAGCTCATATATGCGCTGTTTTGTGTTTATTTTAGAGTCTAAGTTGTGTATTGCTATATATTGCTGTGTGAACATTTCCGCCAAGGACTTTTCTGCCATTATCCCGGGGATAGATATGTTTGCTTGTGTCATGCCTTGTATCAGGCAGGCGATGGCTTTTGGGCAGTTTTGGTTATTGGTTGCATATAGCGTAAGGTTTTTGGGCGGAGTCATAATAGCGGTAAGATGTATGTCGTCGCCGCATGAAACCGTTGCCATAAACCAGTTGGCTGGGTCACGCCAACTTGTTTTGTCTTTGCCTTGGTTGCCTATGATTATGTTGCCCAAGGGGATGATATTTTGCGCCTCGTGGTACATTAGTATGTTGTATGTGGCTTTGTAGAAGTCTTTTATATTGGTGAAAAGTGTGAATAGCATCTTGACCCCTCCCTCTAAAAAAACCGCCTTTACCACATGGCTTTACAAACACACGGATGAGACGGTTTACTATGATTACCCTAGTACGACTTTCGTTATCTCTAAAAGATATTGCAGGCAGTGGTAAAGTTTTTGGTATGGTGTAAGCTTTGTACTGTGCAAGGTGAGTAAGAGTTGAAGATAATTTAAGTATATACTTGTTGCTTCGTCCTTAGTAGCAATTCGGAGCATTTCTTTAGTAAAATCAACCCATGTTGTAAATAAGGAGTCGGACAAGTCATTTGTCATAAGAGGCATCCCTTTGTCTATGACAGTTTGCAATGTTTGTTGTATGAATGCTCCATTTCTTGTATCACGTACTAGTGGCGAGTATGCTTCGAGCGTACTGTTAGCAGCCATCAAGCTCACCTCCCCTTTCCTGAATCGTTGGCACTATTGGTTTTGTCGCGTGCAGCTTCAAGTTTTATGACTAGTTCACTAACCCCTTTACTTGATGTATCTTCGGCTATTGCTTCTTTTTTTATACGTTCGGCTATGTCTGTCGATGAATCAGTCTTGGCTGTGGCCTCCATACCTACCCCCAATGCCGATACTTTTAACCCTGTCAAAAGTGGAAGCAACAGCATCAGAACAAATATAACAAAAAGCAAGTTGTAACCGGTTAATCGTGAAAAATCTACACATTTATCCCAATTAACACTCACGAACCTTGCCAAGTATATAAATACCCCAAAAAACCACACACGTCTTGCTATAAAGATTCCCAGTGCTAGAGGGTTAATCCTCCAGACTTTTTCTTTTACTTGTTTGTTGCGATTATGCCTTTTTTTATCCCTTATTTGCTCTAGCTTATTGCGCAACCACTTTAACATAGTTTATTCCTCTAATCATAAAATAGGAACCTACTAGTGTAAAAAAGCCCCACACAGGGCTTTTAGCTTTTTGCTAATGCACTGTGTGGGGCGTTGTAATTATTACCCTTGCATTGCCTTGCTAACTTCTTCTGCAAAGTTTTCTTCTTTTTTCTCGATTCCTTCGCCTTTTTCGTAGCGCACGTATTCTGCTATGGCTACTTTGCCGCCTACGGCTTTGGCTATAGACTCTAGATACTGGCCTACGGTCATCTCACCGTCTTTTACGTATTCCTGGTCTACCAAGCAAATTTCTTTTAGCATCTTGTTGAGACGGCCTTCTACCATTTTTTCTGCTATATTGGCGGGCTTGCCTTCTGCTATGGTTTGCTGGGTCAGGATTTCTCTTTCCTTGTCTAGATACTCTGCGGGTACGCTAGTGCGGTCCAAGAACTGGGGTGACATTGCCGCTATTTGCATACATACGTTGCGGCCGGCTTCTACTACTGCGTCTGTTATATTGTCGGCTACTATTTTTATCATCGCGCCTATCCGGCCGCCGCCATGGATATAGTCTACCAGTACGCTGTCAGCACCTACGTTAAAGCGCGTAAAACGGCGCATACTTATATTTTCGCCTATTGTGGCTACTTTTTGGGAGAATGCCTCGCTTACTTTTATACTGGGGTCAGGTGCCCATTTTTCTTCTAGCAACTCTTCTACTGTTTGTGCTTTGGAGGCTAGGGTCTGGGCGGCTACATCTTTTACGAAGGTTATGAAGTCATCGTTTTTGGCTACGAAGTCTGTCTCGCTGTTTACTTCTACTATTGCGCCGTTTTTCCTGTCGGCGGTGAGTGCGGTCATTACTAGACCTTCTGCTGCTACACGGCCGGCTTTTTTGGCTGCGGCGGCTAAGCCTTTTTCACGAAGGATTTCTACTGCACGGGCCATTTCGCCATTGGCTTCTACCAGGGCGTTTTTGCAAGCGGACATACCTGCGCCGCTAAGCTCGCGTAGTTCTTTTACCATTGCTGCTGTTACTGCCATTGTATTCACCTCGTTGTTTTTTGGAAGGATTAAAGGTTACTGGTCACTAGATGTCTAGTAATGTGGAGTTATTGTGCCGGAGTTTCTTCTGTATATTCTTCGACGTATTCGTCGTCGTAATATTCTGCTTCGGCTTCCGGTGCCAACTCGTCTACTTGCTCGCCTTGCTTGGCTTCTAGTACTGCGTCGGCCAGTTTGCCGGCAATAAGTTTTACTGCACGTATTGCGTCGTCGTTGCCTGGGATTACGTAGTCTACTTCGTCTGGGTCACAGTTGGTGTCTACAATGGCCACAATTGGGATGCCCAGGTTGCGGGCTTCTTGGATGGCTATACGCTCTTTGCGGGAGTCTACAATAAAAATAACATCAGGCACGCGCTTCATACCTTTTACGCCGCCTAGGTTGCGTTGGAGTTTTTCCATTTCATGCTCTAGCTTGGCTACTTCTTTTTTAGGAAGAAGGGCCATGCGGCCGTCTTCTTGCATACGCTCCAGCTCTTTGAGACGCTGGACTCTTAGCTGCATGGTTTTGAAGTTGGTAAGCATACCGCCCAGCCAACGCTCGTTTACGTAATACATACCGCAACGGATTGCTTCCTCTTTGATAGATTCCTGGGCTTGCTTTTTTGTGCCAACGAATAGGATCTCCCCACCGTTTGCGATAATCTCGCCTACTGCGCGGTAGGCTTCGTCCACTTTGCGGACGGTTTTTTGCAGGTCTATGATATAGATCCCGTTACGCTCGGCAAAGATATACTCTGCCATTTTTGGGTTCCAGCGCCGGGTTTGGTGTCCAAAGTGTACACCAGCCTCTAGCAGCTGTTTCATGGAAATTACGGCCATTAGGCACCTCCTGGTTTTTTCCTCCATAGTCCCTATTGTGGCGATTTATTCATAAACGCCTTGCCGCTTGACCTAGGTAATCCCAAGAACCAGATACGGCAGCAGACTATGTGTGTAGTATTTTTCTACAACAGGCACTATTATAGCTGGGGGGCAGGTTGTTGTCAAAATTTCGACGAAGTGGAAGATTCTAAGAAGCTGTATTCAACTCCGACCGAAAAGGCGCCGTTGGCGGGGTTGAATACAGCTTCTAAAATACAGTAATACTAACTGCAACTCTATCCTTCTTTGTGGGGCCGTTAACGGCATCTATTCTTATGCGGCCTGTTCCGCGTATCGTAACTATATCGCCCTCGGACAATAGTAGTGTCTTCTTTGCAACAGCCCAATTAACAAACACCTTGTCGCTTTCTATAAGCGTTGCGGCTTTGCCACGGGATAGGTGAAAAACACCGCTAACAATGGCGTCCAGCCGCAAGGAGGCTACGGTTATGCGTTTTTGAGTCCCTGTGGCTTCTATGTCGGTCATACTTGTGTAGTCGGATGCGGTTACGGTTGTACGGCCAACTTCTAGTAAATTTTCTTTTATATACACGGCTACTTCGCTTGCGGTGTACATTACCGCGCCAGATTCTGTTAACTGTATATCACCAACCTTGCCCCGGTCCAGCCCCAAGCCCAACACCGCGCCCAAAAAATCCCTGTGGGTTAGCTGCCGGGAAAACCGCCCGTTGTACGCTATAGCCAGGGGCGTTATTGGAAAATACCCGTGCGCTATAGGTTCGCCATATGGTGGCGCAAAGCCCAGCATCATGCGCTCGGCATTTTCGTGGCCCCCGTACAGTTGTGCCGCCACGCCCATCTTTATAAACCTCTGCAAAAAAATCACGCATCTTTGAGGATTCATAAAATCCGTAAAAGTGGCGTGATTTTTATATTCTGCCGCCTTAAGCCGGTCAAGTGCCTTGGCAAAAAGCAGGCGGTCTTCTGTTTCGCGGAATGGGTTTTGAGAAAATAGTTGTTTATCGTCAAGTATGAGAATGACCTCCAGTATGAATGCAGCTTCTTATAAAGTAATATTTGCAAGCCAATAAACTTGCTGCTGGTTTACGTCAAACATGGTAACTCTTCTTTTGAGGGGTGTCAAAATGCAATAGATATTTACAATAGCCCGCAATTATGGTATTCTGCCGCAATTTCAACCTCAGTTTATCGTAATTTGTGCAATAAAATACGAAACTCAATTTGCACATTACATTAAGGAGCGATTTTATGCAGCAAGACATTTCGGCACTGCGCCATACAGCGGCTCATATCCTGGCCCAAGCTGTAAAACGCCTGTACCCAACAGTAAAACTGGCTATAGGCCCCGCAATAGAAGATGGCTTTTACTATGACTTTGAAACAACTACCCCCTTCACACCGCAAGATATGGAAGCTATCGAGAAGGAAATGAAAAAAATCGTAAAACAAAACCTGCCACTAGAGCATTTTACACTTAGTGTAGACGAAGCACTTGCCTATGTAGACGAGCAAGGCGAGCCCTTCAAGCGCGAGTTGTTAGAAGGCCTGACAGACGCACCGTCTTTTTATAAGCAAGGTGAGTTTGTGGACCTATGTGCCGGGCCACATATGCCAAAAACCGGGGCGGTAAAGGCCTTTAAGCTACAGTCTGTAGCTGGCGCATATTGGCGCGGTGACGAAAAAAACGCCATGTTGTCTCGCATCTATGGCACGGCCTTTTTTACCAAGGACGAGCTTGCCGCACACCTAGAGCGTATAGAAGAAGCCAAAAAACGCGACCACCGCAAACTAGGCAAAGAGATGAAGCTATTTGCATTTATGCCGGAAGGCCCAGGCTTCCCATTTTATTTGCCCAAAGGGCTAACGCTCAAAAACCGGCTAATAGATTATTGGCGCAAAGTGCACAAGAAGTACGGGTACCAAGAAATTTCTACCCCAATTATGCTAATAGGCGACTTGTGGAAACGTTCTGGCCATTATGACAATTATCGTGATGACATGTACAACTCTATAATAGACGAGCAAGAATACTTCATAAAACCCATGAACTGCCCTGGCGGTATGCTTACCTACGGGCTGGACTTACATTCGTACAAAGAATTCCCGCTGCGTGTAGCAGAGCTTGGGATAGTCCACCGTAACGAGCTTTCAGGCGCATTACATGGCATGGCAAGGGCGCGTGTTTTCACCCAAGACGATGCCCATATATTTATGACGGAAGACCAACTGCATGACGAAATCATTAATATTATAAAGCTATATGAAGATGTCTACGACGCCTTCGGCCTACACGATTTTAAATTTGAACTTTCCACCCGCCCGGAAAAAAGCATAGGCAGTGACGAGGCATGGGAAAAAGCCACAGAAAGCCTACGCAATGCCCTGGACGAACTGGGCCGCCCATACGTGGTAAACGAAGGCGACGGGGCATTCTACGGGCCTAAAATAGACTTTCATATAAAGGACTGTATGGGGCGTAGCTTCCAGTGCGGGACGATACAGTGTGATATGAACTTACCCGAAAGGTTTGACCTGACATATATAGGGCCGGATGGCGCTAAACACAGGCCGGTGATGATTCACCGCACCTGCTTTGGCAGTATAGAGCGGTTTATCGGCATCTTGACCGAGCACTGCGCGGGATGGTTTCCGTTCTGGCTGACCCCGGTGCAAATTATGGTGCTGCCGATATCCGAGCGCCATCACGATGCGGCCCGTAAAGTCTACGACGAGCTCAACGCGGCAGACTTGCGTGTAGAGCTAGACACCCGCAACGAGAAAATCGGCTTTAAAATACGCGAAGCGCAACTGCAAAAGATTCCCGTCATGCTTATTATTGGCGACAAAGAAGTAGATGAAAACAAAGTATCTGTACGCAGCCATGCAAACGGCGACGAAGGCCAGCAGGACTTGGCCGTGCTGATACAAAAATGGAAAGCCGAATCCGCTATCTAATGCCTTTTCGGTTTTGATGATACCGATAAACCATTTTTTCGTGTTTTAACAGCTATAAATTCGCTATACAACCCTCGTCGTAGACGGCGGGGGTTGCTATACATAAAGGGGGATAAACATGAGCTTAAACTTACCAAAGGACTACTTTACGCAAACATTGGCAGAAATCCTGTCTATAGACAGCCCAACAGGCTTCACCAGAAACGTAATATCCAAAATACGTGATTGCGTACACCAGCTAGGCTATGACAGCTACCTGACCAACAAGGGCAACCTGGTTGTTAACATGCCAGGTACAGGCAGTAAAACAGTGGGTATCTCCACCCATGTAGACACTTTGGGACTTATGGTACGCGGCGTAAACGGCGACGGGACCCTAACCTTTACAACAGTAGGCGGCCCAATATTGCCAACCCTAGACGGCGAATATTGCAGTATATATACCCGCTGCGGCAGGGTGTATACCGGTACGATATTGTCCAACTCGCCCGCGTCTCATGTATACAACGATGCTTCTGGGCTGGAGCGTAACAACCAAAACATGCATGTCCGCCTAGACGAGCCCGTAAACTCTGCCGAAGATACCAAGGCCCTTGGCATCCTTCCCGGCGATTTTATATGCTACGACCCTAAAACGATAATAATGGAAAACGGCTTTATCAAGAGCCGCTTCTTAGATGATAAACTATCCGCAGCCATAGTCTTAGCCACCCTAAAGCACTTCAAGGACAATAATATCACCCCCATAGTAAACGCAAAAATTATATTTAGCACCTACGAAGAAGTAGGACACGGGCTTAGCCACTTGCCAGAAGGCATTACAGAGTTGTTGGCAATAGACATGGGCTGTATTGGTAAGGATTTATCGTGTACAGAGTATGACGTTTCTATTTGTGCAAAAGATTCATCTGGCCCATATGATTACGAGTTTACAACTCGCCTTATTAACCTTGCAAAAGAAGCAGAGTTGGGATATGCGGTAGACATTTACCCTTTCTATGGCTCGGATGCTTCTGCGGCGGTACGCGCTGGGCATGACGTGGTTATAGGGCTTATTGGCCCGGGCGTGACAGCGAGCCATGGCATGGAGCGTAGCCACATGTCCGCTTGCGAAAACACGTTTAAGCTACTATGCCTGTACTTGAGGGGGAGCCACAATGCGTAAAAACATTTATACAAAGTCCATGATACGCCAACCAATGCGGACGTTGTTGTTGTTTTTGTTGATTACGCTGGCTTCATTTGCCTTTGTACTGCGGGCAGTTGAGTTTCTTAGCGTCAACAGGCATATACAGGCCATTGCCGCTAATTACCGCTCTATTGGTTTTTTGATTGCAGACTCGGAGCTGGCAGATGTATCTGCTGGTGCAGATATATTGGCCAACAGCGACTTTATAGCCTTCGAGGATAGACGGCGCCAGCTAGAGGGTATTTTGCCCGAGGGTATGCACACCCCAGACAACATAGGAATGAGGCGTGGCGTGCCTATGCAAGACCAATGGCGCTTTACTGTGTCCTATTTTTATGCATATATAAATACCATCCCCCCAGAACATACAGGTGCTACTGTACTTTGGCTGGATATAACTATAGATGATGTGTTAGTGGGTTTACCAGAACATGCAGTTGCCGGCCAGAACGCATTTTTGCGTTATATGCTTGGCCCCGATAGCATAGGCAATGCGTCGCCATTTGAAAATTTGACGGAAGGCGGCCGCTATTTCTTCCGGGCTCATTTTTACCAGCGTTTTGGCAACTTTGGCATGGCAATCCCAAGGGTGGGCAATGCTGGGGACTGGCTGGACATAGTACCCATTGATGGCGAAAGCCTTTGGTTTATACCAGTAGATGCAGGCGAGACTGTAGATTTTGACGCGCATGGTCTTTCGCATATCCCGGCAGAGGCAGAGTTGCTGCGTCACAACCACCAGGCCGTTACATTGCAAACAACAGTTGATATGACAGCAATGCCGTCGTTCCAGGGCAGGGGCTCGTCTATGAGGTTATCTAGCGGGCGCTTGCTTAATGTAGACGACCATCTAAACGCTAACCCTGTAGTAGTTGTGCATTCTGCGTTTGCGTATCTTAACAACAAACAACTTGGGGACACCATTACTATAGCCGTACACGAAAACCAGTTTGTAGATGCTGCTGTTACCGGGACATGGGTAGGAGGCGGCGTAGCTGAAGGCGCTGTGCAAGTTACAGACGCGCTGGTGAGAAGCACACCAGACGATGCTACTGTATATATGATAGAGCTTGAAATTGTAGGGCTTTACAATAATTTCATCTCCATGGGCAACCATTATGGGTGGGGTATTTTTTATGTGCCGGATGCTGTTATCCCGGCAAACATAACCCCGTCACCCCCTACAAGGGATATACCCCTGATTCAGACAAGTTGGGAGCATGGGCATGTTGCCGGGTCTTGGTACAGCTTTGTGTTGGAGTGTACGAGACTAGAGCAGTCCTTCCTTACCCAATACCGCGAGATATTGCAAGAGCATAATCTCTTCCTTGTACTATTCCAGGCTGGTGCTGGCGGCTTTTGGGCTGCTGCGGACCCTATACAGCTTATTATTGCATTTAATGCAATAGTTTTTGCAATTGTGCTTATTATGGTTTTATTGCTTGTGGCATTTTTGTACCTGCGCCAGCGGCGGCGTGATTACGCGATTATGCGTGCGCTTGGCCGGCCCAATAGGCGTATCTTGCTGCAACTATGCATATCGGTATTGCTACTATGTGTGCCGGCAGCGGCACTTGGCAGTTATTTTGCATGGGATTTTGCAATATCTGAGTCGGGTGCGATATTAGAACCCTTTGCGGAGATGGCCGTAGCAGAAGCTATTAATATACACGACCCTTTTAACCGTATAAATGCACCAGCCTCTATAATGGCCGCGGCAGATGTAAATATATCTATGTTGTGGCTTGTAGGGCTTATATGCATAGTCGTGGGGCTTTTGCTGGTTACTATTGTTGCTGGGTTTGTTATTTCCCTTCGTCATTCTGTTTTAGAACAGTTACAAGGCAACACGGTGAGTATCAAGTCCGCTAAGCAGATGAACCGCTCCGCCTCTATAAGGGATTTAGAGACACCTGCGTTCTCGTCCAACAATATGAATCTCCCACGGCTTGCGCTTACCAAGTCCCCTGGCGCAAAGCAAATCAACATCTTGCGCTGGGTATTCGCACATATTACACGTTCGGCTGCCAAGACTGTTTTAGGGTTTGCTATCGCGCTATTCTTTGTAATAGCGCTGGGCTGGATGCAAGAGTCCATCCAAAGCACAGAGTCAAACCTGGATACCCTTTATGACACTACAGTTGTAAGGGTAGACGTGACACCAGCTGGCTCAGAAATCATGGGCGCGAGGTTAGTGACAGGCGTAATTACCAGGGTAGGCGCTCAAATTTTGCAAGAAAGCATATATGTAAACCAGATAGCGGCAGAAGCTATCCATACCTTTGCTGCCATACTCCACCCCAACGAAGACGGCGAGTTCCCTAGCGACTGGCACGAGATAGTCGGTCTTGACCGCACTGTCAACGCCCATGTAAACCTGGCAAGGGGCGTGTTTGACATGCTGCTTGCCATAAGCAACCTGGAGTATTTTATTGCAGAGCACTATGTAGGGCTAGTAAGCGACGAGGTCACGGATTTTGTACCCAGTATCCATATCGAATTTATGGAAGGCTTCGAGTACGAACACTTTACTTTCGACACACCTGACGAGCCAATACCCATAATTATACCCCAGTCCTTAGCAGCAGAGCGTGACTTTGCTGTGGGTGATGAGGTGTTTCTTGCATACTCGGCTCTTAATGGGATTTACCGCAATTTCCGGCCCGCAAACGCAATAGTTGTGGGTATCCACAACGAGTATATATTTAGGCTTGGCCACGAAAGCTCTGTAATTATCCCTGTAGCCGCACTTGAGGAGCTGATGGGCTGGGTTACATTTTATACCAACCTAAGCGCCACCATAGATACAGCCCACAACAGGGAAATAACCCTGGCAAGGGAAGATATTACAGAAAGGATGGCCAGGGTAGCAACCTTTATACGCCCACTAGAAGTATTTTTTATGGACGAGGAGCTTAGGGTTGTAGTAGGCGCAATGGGGCAAGTGCTATTGTTGCTTGAGCTTATGTACCCGATAGTGATTGTGCTGGCAGTGGTAATAGGTGCGGCGCTTTCTATGCTGTTTATGTTGCAAGTGGCCAAAAATGCCGCAATCATGCGCGTGCTTGGCGCTACCGGCAACAAGACACGCTTTATGCTATGCCTAGAGTTATTGGCTGTTTGCCTTGCTGGTGTTATTGTTGGTTTGATATTTATGATTGCGCTGTCGTGGGGCTTTGGCACAGCAGACCTTATTGTTGTAGCTTTGTTTTACCTGGCGGGTGCCATAATCGGCTCTATAATAGGTGCAATAATTGTAACGGCCAAGCCTCCGCTTGATTTGCTGCAAGTGAGGGAGTAGTTTTATAGCATCGCAACTAAAAATATTGGAATGGAGAGTATAAACATGTTAAAAATTGACCAAATGAGCTACAGGTACAAAAATAGCGATAGGGATGTCTTAAAAAAGATAGACGTAGAATTTAAAGCAGGGGACATGAGTGTTATCTTGGGGCCTTCTGGTAGCGGCAAAACCACCATGCTCTCCATAATGGCAGGGCTTGACCGGCCAACCCAAGGCAACATATTTGTAGGCAAAAAGAGCCTGGCGGACATGGACCTGGACCTGTACCGCAGGGAAGAGATAAGCATGGTGTTCCAAGCTTTTCAGTTGTTCCCGCTGCTTACAGCTATAGAAAATGTATGCTACCCAATGGAGAGTAACGGCGTTAAAAGAAAAGACGCCGAAGAAAAAGCCAGGGGCTTCCTCAACAGCGTGGGCATAACGAACGACAAACACAAGCGCTACCCCGCCAACCTTTCTGGTGGCGAGCAGCAGCGTGTAGCCATTGCCAGGGCACTGTCTTCCGGTGCCAGGGTAATACTTGCAGACGAGCCCACAGGCAACCTAGACGTTGCCAATGGCGACATAGTTATAAACATCCTAAAGCACCTAGCCCATCAAGAAGACTACTGCGTTATCATAGTTACGCACAACCTAGAAATTGCAGAGAAAGCAGATGTCATATATCGTATGTCTGACGGGGTGCTTAAGAAGCAGGAGTAGAAGCATCTCCAAGATTTACACACTACCCGACTCATACGTAAACCCACGCCCATGCACATCACTAACGGTGTCGGTGATCATGAATGCCGAGCTGTCACGCTCCTTTACTATGTTAAGGAGCCGCTGATAGTTCCTGGTGTCCATTGTCACCATTAGCATGGGCTTTTCTTTTTGTTCGAAAGCGCCGGTTGCTGGGATTATGGTCACACCACGGCCTATATCGTGCATGATATCCTTGGCTATTGCCTCGTATACGTCGCTGATTATATACACCATTTTCTTTTTGTTGGTGCCGTTTTCGATGTAATTCATCGCGGCTGAGGTGATAAATATAGACGCAATAGCATAAAAGAATGCATCTATATCAAAGACCCATAAACACAATATAACAACTATACCATCTGTTATAAACAGCCCGATAGATGTATTCAAATTAAAATGCTTCTTAAGGATAAGCGGTGGGATAGCCGTACCGCCGCTGGACGCGTTATTAAAATACAAGATAGAAACCGCCACCCCAAACAGCGCACTGCCCACCATCATAGACAGCATAGTATCATTGATTAATGTATACTGGGGTATAATGCCAATCACAAAAGGCAGCATAAAAGCACCTATTACGGTATTAATAAAAACCTCACGCCCCAAGAAGATAAACGTAACAAAAAGCAAGGCCCCATTGCCTATGAGTATAACCATGCTACGGCTTAGCCCCAGCCACTGCTCTAATATAATAGCAAGGCCGGTAAGCCCGCCTGCTGCGATATTGTGCGGCCCCAAAAACATGTTAACACATATGGCTATTATGAATATGGCCAGTGTAATATATAGCAGCTTTTTAATCCAAATTTTTATCATGAGCGCTCCCTGATGCAAGATTTCAATTATAGTGTGGCAGTGGAGCTGATAATTATACGTATTGCCAGTGAGATGGCAGTAACTTATATAGCGAATTAAATGAGAAACAGTCCAGCCCGAGCCGAAAATAGCGGACGCTTCAACGCTTTTTCGGTGACAGGCTGGACTGTTTTCGAATTGATTCGCTATAGGATGTGAACTATTGAGTCCTGTCATGAGACAGGTTGTTTCTTTGGAGATTGATGATTGATTTTACCCCTTATATGGGGCATAATAAGGGTATAAAATTACAATGAAAGGGGTTGAGCAAATGCAACCAATTATTAAGCCGTCAAGTGAATTACGAAAAAACTACAATAGCGTAGCGGAAATATGCCGCGCTAACAAAGTGCCTGTGTTTCTTACTCGTAACGGTGAAGGCGATATGGTCCTCATGGATATTGAATCTTTCGGACGCAGAGAAGAAAACTTAGCAACGGCAGAACGCCTTATAGCAGCAGAAATGGCAAGGCTTATGGGCACACAAGGTTACACCGTAGATCAATTCAAGACGAATATGAAACAAGCCATCAAACGAGGGGCCAACAAAGATGTATGAAATAAGCAAGGAATACACGGTAATTGTAGACCCTGCCGTTAATGATAGGATGTACGACCACTTTGAATTTCTTGCAAGAGTGAATGAAACAGCCGCCGAAAGGCTTTTAGTCCAACTTGCTGACGATATGCAATCGTTAGAACGCTTACCATATCGCAATCCAGTTTTTAACAGGCCTTATTTGAAAATCGGAAAATATCGATATATGGTATCATGTGAAAAGTATCTTATCGTTTATCAAATAGTTGACAACACCGTATTTATTGACGATATACAAGATTCCCGACAATCGGATGATAAATCCTTACTTTATTTGCTAACATAATAGAATTGCAAGTCTAAGAAGCTGTATTCAACCCCGCCAACGGCGCCTTTTCGGTCAGATTTTCACCACTTTTCGTTGGCCCCTCCTTGCTTGCCTTAATGGCAAGCCGCGTCAGAGCCGCCTCAATTGGCAAAAAT
>WQVY01000052.1 GCA_009785605.1 Defluviitaleaceae bacterium
ATTGATATGCTATGCGATAAGCGCGAGTTTTCTACTGCAAAGCAGGCCCAGAGCGCTGTACACCAATACGGGCGTGAGGGGCTACTTAGCGAGCTATATGGTGTTACCAACTGGGATTTCGATTTTAGGGGGCACAAACTGCAAGGGGATTGGCAGGCGGCGTTGGGCGTGACATTGCGCGTGCATCATCTGACATGGGTGTCTATGGCCGGGGAGGCCAAGCGTGACTACCCGGCATGTATAGGTTATCAGTCCCCATGGTATAAGGAATATGCATATGTAGAAGACCACTTTGCTAGGCTCAATACTGCGCTTGTACGTGGTATACCTGTTGTGCGCGTTGCAGTTATCCACCCGGTGGAAGGATACTGGATGCACTTTGGCCCCAACGACAAAACCGCCGGCATAAGGGCGGAAATGGAAGCTGACTTTGAAAATATTATTAACTGGTTACTGCTGGGCCAGATAGACTTCGACTTTGTGGCAGAGTCGCTATTGCCTGACTTGTATACAGACTCTAAAGACGCACCGCACAAGTTTAATGTAGGCCTTATGGCATATGACGTAGTACTGGTACCCAACTGCCGCGCCCTAAGGGGTACGACCCTGGCACTGCTTGAAAAATTCCAAGCAAGAGGCGGGAAGGTTGTGCTTGCTGGCGAGCCAGCCGGGATAGTGGACGGGGAATGTTCTAGTAAAGCTGTTAATGTGCTGGCTGGTTGTACGCGGGTGCCATTTTCACGTACTGCGGTGCTTGGGGCGCTTGAAGATTACCGCGAGGTATCTGCATGGCGTGAAAACGGCAGCCCTGCCAACTGGTTTATATATCAACTGCGGCAAGATGGGCCAGATCGCTGGCTGTTTATATGCAATGGCACAAAGCCTACAAACCACGACTTGCCATATAGCGAGAATATAACTTTCCGCATAAACGGGGAATATACGCCGGTGCTGTACAACACATTGGACGGTAGCATAAGCCCGCTAAGTGCAGAATATCGTGATGGTGAAACTATCATACAGCGGCGTATGCATATGCATGACAGCTTGCTATTAAAGTTGGAACCGCTTGCGACTAAAAGCAAACCATGCGTGACCCAGCCCGCCAAGCCACAGGTTAAGCATGGTTATAATAGCAGTGCTAAGAGTCAGATGCTTACCCCGCATGGTTTTATGCTACACGAGCCAAATGTGCTGGTGCTGGATATAGCCGAATATTCCACAAACGGGGGCAAGTGGCAGCCCCAAGATGAAGTGCTGCGTATAGACAACAAATTCCGCGAAGAGCTGGGATACCCACTGCGCATGCAATCCCTGGCACAGCCCTGGACACTAGAAAAACAAGCCGCGTCAGGCAATGTATTAAGGCTGCGGTACAGTATAAATTCTCAAATAGCGCTTACGGATATCCGCCTGGCCTTGGAAGGTTACGAAAACACGACAATACTCTGGAACGGTAAAAAAGTTGCCGCAGCCACAGATGGCTGCTATGTAGACCGTGCAATAAAAACCGTACCACTGCCCGGACTTAAAGCCGGCAGCAACGAGCTTATACTAGAAATCCCTTTCGAAAAGCGTACCAATGTCGAAAACTGTTTCCTGCTTGGGCAGTTTGGGGTGGAGCTTAGCGGGCGGCACGCTACAATTACCGCATACCCAGAAGTGCTTAACTTTGGCGATGTGCGGTTTATGGGCTTACCGTTTTATGGCGGCAATATTTCTTATAAATGCAAAGTTTATTCACATGGCGGGGAAGCTAGGATTAGCGCCACATATTTCAAAAGCCCGTTACTGGCTGTAAATATTAACGGCAAACGGGTAGGGCGTATCGCATATGCGCCATATAGCCTAGATTTGAGTGAGCTGCCAGAGGGTTGGCATGATGTTGAAATAGTTGCATACGGCAATAGGCTAAACACTTTTGGTTCGCTTCACAATGCCAACGAAACCCTTGCATGGCATGGGCCAGATAGCTGGCGCACAACTGGTGCGGCATGGTGTTATGAGTATCGTACAAAGGCAAATGGGGTGCTAAAATCGCCGGAGTTTGTGAGTTATGGCGGGTAGGTTTGGTTAATTGTTATAATGTAAAGGGACGCCATTGTGCGTCCCTTTTTTGTGCCTGTAAGAAATTGCATGTAGTTTCCACTTGCAATAGTTAACTCATACATAATACAGGGGATATCTATATGTATAGCAATTCACCCTTTAAACGGTCCCGCCCGAGTCGAAAATAGCGGACGTTTTAACGCTTTTTCGACGACAGACGGGACCATTTTAAAGTTGAATTGCTTTAGTTTGATATGCTAATGAGCGCGCGCACAAGACGTGAGACTTGCGGCGCAAATATAATTATGCGTTTAATATGTCATAATGCATAGCATATGATATATTATATGCATTGACAAACCTTTCCACTGCCAATATACTATAAAAAATTGATACTGGGCTTTTGTTTTTGTATATGAATACAAAATTTTTCGCAATAATATGTAAAAGATATGGTATGGTTTTTGCGCCATTGGCATGACAAACATAGTGGGTGATATTACATAACTGCCGTGTGTCATGCCTTACCATTATAAAATATAACCTGTTGTCTTTATAGTAATCGCGATTTTCGGCTCATGTGGAGCCGTATAAAGGTGCGGTTGCTATATACCTAAGAAGGGATGTGGATTTTATCAAAGCGCAAACCAAAAAACAGATGAAAAAATTCATCAGCTTGTTGTTGGCCTTGATACTTGCGTTGCAAGTGTTCTCGTTTCCTGTAGCTGTGTTTGCAGATGAAGGCAACAACCATGAGGCAGAAAGCCAAGCAAACCAAGACCAGTATCATACTCCAGAGTCATACCCAGAGTATGAGCACGACACAGACAACGAAGAAGAAGATGAAGAAGATGATGATGAGTACAGCGGTGGCAATGAGTACGATATAGAGGGCGACTACGTAGCAGACCTTGTAGGTAGCTACGCAAACCAGCCCTTTGTACCATTCGCGACAATTATTGATGCCACTGTGCACCGGTTTACATCGTTTTACCCTGGCAATGTAACTCCGGCAACTGCACCAGACGGGCAGCCAGCGCTAAGGTTTTCTGGCACATCAGGTACGGGCAGCCAATATCAGTCATGGATCCCCATTATTACCGGCCCGTACGACTTAAGTGCATATTGGGGCGGTTATTTTGTTTTTGAAATATATATACCCAACGAAAGTTTTAGGAACTTCTATTATCAAGTATACAACTGGCTGATAATAGAAAACCCTGCATATGGCTTTGGTAGCCGCTCACGCGTGAGGATGCGTATGACCAATGCCATGGCAGCAGATGCTGGTACATGGGCAACCGTTTATGTACCGCTGGTATCCGAGCCAAATATGCCGGGTAACAACGATTTTGGCCAATCAACACTTAGCAATGTAAGCAGGATTGCCATGTTCCTCAGGTGGCATGGCGGCATTGTGGATAGCCCTGTATTTATTAACAACCCGCGCATGGTAGCGCCAAGTAACCCCCCAGCCTCCCAAGTTGTAGGGCTCACCTTTGACGAAAATACAGGTACAGCCACAGCAACACGGCCCGCAACCGGTCAAGATGTAGAGTTTGCGATAGGCACGTCTTACTCCGGCCTGATATGGGAACCTGGGATGTATGACAATGGCGTTTTCACACACAATTTTACCAGCCTACCAAACCAGACCTACTTTGTATATGCACGCGCAGTAGCCAGCAGCGGCCCCAATGCCGCCCTGTATACCTGGGACGGCGTTGCCGCAAGCGTAGTTGTTACCATTGCAGATGACCAAGTGCTTGTAGATAACACAGTTATCACATGGGACACAATACGTGGGACCAATACCTGGGGCGACCAGGACGTAAGAAGGCCCTTAGTGCTACAAACACTAATTGGAGACTTGGGCAGCCAAGTAAATGTAAGTTGGTCATCTGACACAACCGGTGCTATAAGCAACACCGGTGTCACCAACCGCCTGTTTGACAGGGAAAACAACAAGGATATCGTGCTTACGGCAACCATAACCCGTGGCACTGCCAGCCCAAGAGAAATAGATTTTAATTTGAGGATGCTGGCTGTACCGGCCGCAACAGTGGACAGGCCCTTCCCCAATTTAAGTAATACCGTAGCCGCTACAGTAGAAGCGGAAACAGTCCGTCGTATAAACATAACCAACTGGGGTAACTACCATGTTATGCATATCTTAAACGGCGGCGATATAGGTGCAGTAGGCAGCCCCGCAATGGTTGATTTCTTGCCATATGCAGACCAATACTTCGTTTTTGAAATGCGTGTAAGCGACGCAAGTTTACTAGAATTACCGGGAGATAACTGGTTTGTAATTGACCATTCTGGTGACTGGAATACCAACAGTCGCCTACAACTACCCGTTACTCATATGCGGCTCCAAGAGCCAAACGAATGGTTTACCGTTGCTGTGCCCATGACGGCGGCCAATGCCACGGCTGGCAATTTTGACCCTGTTTTCATGGATACCGTGCGCAGGATGGGCTTTCATATGTCGTTTGGCAGCGGAGCCACAGGTAACATGTATATCAGGAATGTACGTTTTTCTGCAGTAAACCCAAATGACGGATGGACGCCTCCGCCAGTAGACGTGGGCGCATACGTGTTTATAGATTTTAATGACGAAACTACAATGAGATATCTAACCCCTGCAGATTTTACTGTGGGCCAACCTATAGTGCCCATCCCCCCAAGCACCTATGCAGATGCCCGTGCGTTTGGCTTTGGTATAGATGTGGGTGCCGGTGGTGACGGCGGGCGAGCTAACTTTATGCAATTGCGCGGCGGCCTTTGGGGTATGTCACGCGGCAATTTTATTTATGTCCATGTTTTGGACCCAGATGTAAGGTTTGCAAGCCGCGTAGAAGTAGAAATTGTATATTGGCAAGAAGGCGGTGCAAACACTGTTAACTTGCAATATGCCTCAACTGCAGCCTCATTTACAGGCGCACAACTAAGCCGTGTTGTGGAAGGCGAGTTTACAGCAGCTAACGATAGTTGGTCTTTGGCACGTGGTATTCTTGACAACGCCAACTTTGGTAACGACCCACAGCCTGGCGGCCACAACCAGGGCGCGTCTTTCCGCATAACCGGGCCTGGCTCATACGACGGTATCGTTATCAGAAGTATACGCATTACAGAGATACTTTTATCTGACCAAGAAGCTGTAAACGCAGCGTTTAATGGCCTTACCTGGGACAGTATCCGGGGAGGTAATGCCCTGCAAACATTGGTAGAGCACGACCTTAATCTTATAACCGCAGGTACAAGCGGCACAACAATTGCATGGACTTCGAGCCATGATGCAATTGTTGACCCTAATACCGGCGAAGTAACCCGTCCAACAGACAATACAACGGTCACCCTAACAGCCACCATAACCAGGGGCGATGTGTCCAGGGCCAGGACATTTACACTAATAATCCGCGGCGCGGGCATTGGCACAGACCAAGACGCGGTAGAAGCCATGTACGCCGCCCTTACATGGGACATGATACGGGGTGTAAACGTATCACAAACCAATGTAACAACAAACTTGGTACTCCCTCACATGGGGATATACAACACAGATATCACCTGGACATCCAGCAACACCGCATATATAAACCCAACAACCCTAACCCGTGGGTTAGATAACAGGGACATTGTAAGCCGCCAAGGTGTTATCCCGGCAACACGCCCAGACGCAGCCGCGACGGTAACAATCACAGCCAGGATAGAAAGAGGGACAGAGCACCGCATTAAGGATTTTGTCCTAACTGTACCAGGCCGTTATGATTGGGCAAGCCACATGAGACAAGCTATCGCCCAACAGTTTGAAGCAAAAGACCATGCAATATCTGACTTTAATGTGCTAGGCTTTGGTGCCATGACAAGAGAAATGGCACTAGCTGCAGGGCTTACAGAGTTTTGTAACAGGGAAGCTTTCCAGGCAGCCATAGATGCGGCATTCCACAATGGCGGCGGTGTTGTGTATGCACCTGCTGGTATTTATGACTTCCGCACATCTGTTACAGGAACAAGGACAGCACAGGGTATCGTGCATGAGTTCCAGCGAGTCTTATCACTTCACCGTGGCGTGCAGCTGCGTGGCGAGTGGGATACCCGTATAAATGACCCCAGTTGGCAAGGGACTTCAAGCGACCCGCTTGGCGGGACAATACTTGCTATATACGCTGGTGCCGGCACAGACAACTTCCAGACCTACGTAGACAGTGACGATCTCGAAAGTCAAACAGGCCAACCCATGGCCGCAAATGTGTCTGACAGGTTTATATGTATGGACCAAGGCACGGGTGTGACCAACCTTTCTATCTGGTACCCGGAGCAAGATATAAATGCCACAACTGTTGTCACTGTAAGAGATGCTCATGGCCGCAAAATGCACGGCCAAACTGAAGTCATCCAGGGTATACCTTTCCCATGGACGTTTGTCCAGCGCCAGGGCAACAGTGCAACAATAGACAATGTTACGCTTGTAAACGCATGGAACGGCTTTATCGCCTTCCCAGCAGAGCTTCATTATCTTGTTAACACAAATATGACCGCACTGTCTCATGGCATAGTAGTGCATACCTGTACAGACATTGGCCGCATAGAAAATGTAAACATCAACCCAGGCTTCTGGGCACGTTCTGGCTTGCCGGGTGCACCTTCGTATGCGCAAATACGCAGTTTTACAAGGGCTCACGGCGTAGGCTTTAGGATGCACCGTTCGGACTGGGAATATATTTACGGCCTCAACATCACCGGCTACAACATTGGTATATGGATTGGCCGCGAAATAGTGGGCAATGAAGAACCCAACGGCCAAATCTTTAACTCGCATATACTCGACAGCGTTGTAGCACTTCATATAGACGGCGTAAACAGCTATGGCTTCCTTATTTCGAACTCTACCTTCGAAGGCAGTACTGCGGCTGTTTATTTAGACACCAACTTCAGGACATCCTTGCAATTTAACGGCGTAACCCTAAGAGGGCCCGTTATCAACAACGGCTTAGGCCAATGGGGTGTGCTTTCGTTTGAGAGCTGCGTATTCGACTACAACGGCTACAACCTCCAGCTCAATAACAGGGGTGTTGCGCTAATTACTCAAAGCCAGTTTTTGCAAAGCAACAGGCATATCCGCATGGGTGCCAACTTTGACGATGTGCGCGTGGTAAACTCCGGTGCCAACTTTAATATGGGGTATATCTATGATGTAGATATAGATATCACTGGCAGCGGCTACTCCGCAATCGTAAGCAGCGAATACTTGTTTACCCCAATACCACAAAATATCAGGACAGACATAGCAGTACACCCGCGCCCAGCAAGTACAAACGTATTACGTGTTGACTTGCCGCGTGCAACAGGGTTTAACAGTGCCCTGCCTACCGTAGATGTTTCTGACAGGTTGCAAGAAGCTTTGAATTTCTTGGCTGCACAAGGCGGCGGGACATTGCTGCTGCCAGGTGGAAGATACCTGATAGACAACCCAATTATTGTACCAACCGGCGTAGAGCTACGTGGCACATGGGATGTACAGCATCACACCCAAGGCGGTGGGACCGCTATCTTTACCAACTATGGCAGTGGACTGCCATACAGCGCTACGGCTCTGGTAAGCCTAAGCACAGGCTCGGGCCTTAGGGGTATCACCTTTACCCAGCGCAACCTCACAGCTGTTACACATCTAAACCCAGCAAATACGCCTACCTTCCCATTCCTGGTAAGGGGTATGGGGCCCAATGTGCACATCATTAACATGACCGTCCACCTTGGGGACAATGGTATAGACTTGTTTACCCACGACACCAGCGGCCACTATGTAGATTACTTCGGCGGGACATTGCTACGCAGGGGTATATGGGTAGGCGGCGGCGCAAGCGGCGGTTATATCCGTAATATGCAGTTTAACCCACACTATACAATGCGCTTGCCAGAAGGCCACCAAGGTTTTCACATCCCAAGCGGCGACCTATTCCTCTTCACCCAAGGGTGGAGTAGTGCGCTTATGTTTGGTGAAGTGTATAACCAAACTGTGTTTAACAACTTCGTATTTGGCTCTGTATATGGTATCCACTTCCTCAGGGACCCAAATACGGGCAATTACCCCGGTACCATAAACATTGTGGGCCATGGCTCAGACGGCTGTACTTTTGCCTTGTATGTACAACATGCTGGCCCTGATACAGTTATTAATGCGATAAATTCGGAGCTGGTTAACACCGGTATCCCCACACAGCCCGTGCGCACGTATGTGAGGATGGGCGGCCCTTCAGTTAGTGACCCAGACCCGACCAATTGGTCTATCCATGCAGATGCACAGTTAAACTTGTTTAACAGCGCATTCTGGGGGAGCCCTACAACTGGTGCCCAGATATTTGGCGGTATAGTACGCTTCCAACAAGCTAACTTCTCGGCCCTCGGGCCTGGTACTGCCATTGGCATAGATGTAACAGGTGGCCGTGCGCATATTTATTCTTCACGTTTTGCGCCTACAAGGGGTACGACAGGCATGTATGTGCGCTTAGGCCCCGACGGCGATGGTGTAGAGCTTACTAACAACTTCTATAGAGATGGGTTGTCTGGCAATGTAGTTAGCTATGTAGAGTTTGGCTTGTTTGGAGCCGATATAGGTGGCGAACCTTTTGCCTTTGAAATGGTTACGACGGGCGACAACCCACGGCTGAGGATAAGCTATATCGTACGCGGTCAATCACCGTCTGGGGTTGTAAGACTGGTATCACCGACCCACTTGGCAGCCGATTTTGTACCCGTACCCTTTGACCCAATAGCCGCAGGCCAGCATATTTATATAGACTTCCCCAACTACTCTGTCCACAGCCTTGGCTTGGAGGTTGTGCTGGATGGCGGCCGTATATTCCGGCTAAGGCCCATGATTGACCGTGGCTTTATGGAAAGAGCTGTCCCAGGTACTACCAACCCCGCAAGCCGCTCAACACTGCCACCACTGGTAATGGACAATATGAACTATGTATCTGTTAATACGGGGCCGCTTTCTTGGACCGGGCCCGAGGATCTTAGCTCTATATCGCGTTTTGCGTTTAGTGATACCCATTTATATGCCTACATTGTGGTAAATGACAGGCAGCACCACAACGAGCAAGTTGGCGGTAACATCTGGAACGGCGACTCGTTACAGCTTGGCGTTGACTTGCTAAATATAACAAACGGTATCGCGGACGACCCGCGGCGGAACGAGCTGGGCTTTGCCCTCAACTCCAACAACGGCAGTATCCAGCGCCACCGCTGGAATGGCTCCCCCGGTGCAGCAAGCATTAACGGCATAGCCGCTAATATCACACGCAATAACACTGCCGGTACCACAACTTACGACTTGGCAATACCTGTAGAAACGGTGGTAAACCCCGCACTTCTGCTGTCTGGGCTGGAAAGAATAGGCGTATCTGTATTTATAAACGACGCCGTAAACGGTGCCAGGGCTCAAGAGCTTGAGGTAATGTCTGGTCATTTGAAAAACCCGTCATTGTTTACCTCTTTGTACCTGATGGGCGACGGTGACTATGACGCGATGATAGAAGGCTCTGCCTCTGACATGGTTGACCGCGCATTGCTAACAGATACACCTGCAGACATTGCTACGGCACAAAACTTTATTGCCTTGGTACGAGACCCGGTTGTGAGGGATTATTTGCTTGCTAAGTTGAGTGGAAATGTGCAGGTTGTGCCTGTTACTGGGGTGACGATACAAGGTTCTAATTTTGTATTGGAAATACCTACAACAAGGCAGTTGGTAGGAGTTGTGGCTCCTTCAGATGCAACCAACCGTAATGTAACCTGGACATCTGAAGACGATACCATAGCAACTGTTGACGCTAACGGCTTGGTAACAGCGGTGTCTGAAGGTGCAGTGCTAATAACCGTGACAACGGTTGACGGTGGTTATATTGCAACTATAGGTGTAATTGTACCGCCACAAGTAACATGGCGTTTAGGTGATGTTAACGGTGACGGTGAAGTAGACCACTTAGACATCCTAATGCTAAGGAATTATGTAACCGGGCGTGGTGGAATAGTAAACAGAGCTGCGGGTGACATAAATAATGACGGCGTATGGGATATGATGGATGTACAGCTATTGACCATACTAGTAAACAACCCAACTGGGTTGGCTGCGCCGCTTGGGATTACACCACTCATGGCTTCATCTCTACCCTTTGCACCACATGGTGGCATTATGCCGCTTACTGGTAATGGCATACTTGTTGCTAGGTTAGAAGTTGTGACTAACCCCGCACCACCGCCAGGCTTTATTGATATCGCTATCATATTTGAAGATAACCCTGGAATACAGGACGGTATATTAACCCTATCATCGTCTGGGTACCCAGCTGTCGCAAGTACTGGATGGGTAAATGGGGTTGTTGGAGACTTGTTTGTTGATGTTAACAATCCATTTCCTGGTTCCCCTGGGTTGCCACCACAAAACATAGGTGATAACCCGACAGAAATAGATATTTTGCACCCTGATTGGCTTACGGGAATTGTTCAGGTAGATGCAAATGGTGTGCTTGGCGTGATGCGCTTTAGCCTTCCTAGTACTGTGACAACACCTGTGACTTTCACATTATCATATGATCATTTGGAAGGTTTTGATGGTGTTACAGGTTGGGGTTGGACACAACACACGCTTGATGCTGATCCATTAACGGTAGCGCCGCCAACCCTACCCGCTGGCACAACTACCATAAACGTCGACTACGACGCATCTGCCAGTAGCGCTTCAATTGCTATAGGTGGTAATCCGTTACCGGCTGTAACATTAACTCCGGCGAGTACCTTTGTCACATGGGTGCCCGATACAGTCAACCCTGCTACTGGTACCATAAATGTTGCTCCAGGCCTGACTGTGGGAACTCATAACTTTACACTTACAACAAGCAGCACTGTGTTCCCAGACCATACACCTGCAACACATGCTGTTCAAGTTATAGTAAGCGCCGTATCCCCCACAATAACAACACACCCAACCAACCAAAGCCACAACCCAGGAGGTAATGCTACCTTTACAGTTGTTGCCACAGGTGGCCCCACCCCAACAATACAGTGGGAGGTTAGCGACGATGGTGGAAGCACATGGTCACCTATAGGTGTACCAGGAGCCACTTTGGCTGTGCCAAGTGTGACTTTGGCCATGGATGGATACCAATTCCGCGCCGTGGCTACCAACGTTGGAGGCAGCGCAACATCCAACGCAGCAACCCTAACAGTAACACTAGCAAACGTAGCCCCCATAATCACACAACAACCCACAAACGAAACCGTCATAACAGGCGGCACAGCCACATTTACCGTGGCCGCTACTGGGGTACCTGCACCAACATTCCAGTGGCAAGTCAACACAGGCACTGGGTGGGATGATATCTCTGGCGCAACGGATGCTACACTCGACCTCACTAACGTAACCCTAGGTATGAGCGGCAACCAGTATCGTGTGATAGTGGAAAATGTAGAAGGAGCCATAACATCAACAGAGGTAACGCTTACAGTAAGCTTTATCGCCAACCTTCCACAACCAACTCCTGTACCCACACCTGCACCGCCTATTCATGATGACACAACTCATGACTCATCCATTACACGTACCCCAACACCTACACCCCCACCGCCTACACCACATCCATATATAATCCCACAATATCGGACCACAGTAGTAATATCCAACGCCATAGCCCACACAGCAGCAACAGGTTCGGACCTTACTATTGTATTTGGTATGCAAGAACGGGTAACGGGTGTGTATATAGGCGCAGAAATTTCTGCCCCTGATTGGCAGTTAATCCTGGAGCATGAAGGTGAGATTATACTCCAAGGTGTATCCTTCTCCGCACACATGACCTACGAACAACTGGCAAAATGGGATGTAGATGGCGCATCAATGATAACTATCTTATTGCGCCGGGCTAACGATGACATTGCTACCCAACTAAGCCAAGATGCAATAACACGCGCCACTAGCCAAGACCCAATAAACGGCTCGCTACTAAATCAGCTATACAATTACACTGTTTGGCTAGACGGTGAAGAAACAAACACCGCGTCACCAGTTACTATCACTGTTGACCTAGCAGCCATGAACCTAACCACAGGGCAGATTGTACGCCTGACTGGCTTCGTCATTGATAATCAGACACAAACCTATGTATTATTACCGGGTGTGTTCTCAGCAGACGGCAGGACCTTTACCTTTGAAATAGACGTAAACGGCATAGTGGGCATTATGGTCCACAGGCCAAGCGTACTAATGCGTCTGGTAATAGGTAGCATGGAGTACACCCTCAACGGCATAACCAGGACCAGCGACGTAGCACCACATATAGCCCAAAATCGCGCATTGGTGCCAATCCGCGTCGTGGCCGAGGGCTTGGGTGCATACGCACGCTGGGATGGAGTAGCCCGTGTTGCGTATCTCTACTTCGATGATATAACCTTAAGGCTCCCTATGGGACAACAGTTGCCGCATGGCCTAGGGGTCCCTGTGATGTTAAACTCTCGCGTCTTCGTGCCTATGCGCTATGTGTCATATATGATAGGAGCCGGGGTTTTATGGGACGAAGATAATAGGGCAGTATATGTAGTAAAATGGTAACAATTGCATTATCATAAACCAGGGCCACCTTGCAGTGTTTGCGAGGTGGCCCGTTTTACTGTTGTGGATTCAATGAAAATCGCCTTTATCATTTGTATCAAAACCGCGCTCTTGAAGTGATAACAATCAAGGATACCTGAAAAGCATACAAAAGGAGGAAGTCAAGTAAAATAATGTTTGACACCGAAAATGCGACATGATACAATTGGCTTGTGCCAAATCATGTCTAATAATAGCTGTTCCTCCACAAGGATGAGAAAATGAAAACATTATTCACATGCCAAGCATACATATACACACCAACATTCCAGGCCGATTAGGATATGCAGTATCCGTCGGCCTTTTTTAGTGCAAGGTGAAGCAGCTTTTCTGGCCCCCAAAAGCAAAACACATGTCCAATAATAATGTGTACACATATCGCAACGCATAAAATTAAAATAAAAGATAGGAAGTCAACCTATCATCATTCGAACACAAAAGCCAATATAAATTTCAGGTTTGTTATTTTTTCACGCTGGGGGTGATGGCTTTGTAAGCGTCAGAAGGGATTTGTAACATGAAGATAAATACAACATATACGTTAAAAGGAGGTGGAAAATGAAAAGAACTATATTTTATCTTGTACTATTGTTTGTACTACTAACTCTATCAGGATGCGCAAACGAAGAACCACCCTACTTCAACTTACCCACAATCGAGAGTGAATATGATTTTCGAGTCAGTTATTTTTCCCGGGGTATGAATTCAGAGGGTGAATTAAGAGGTGGTGATGGATTGTGGTTTTATGCACATGAAAGGGAGTGGCTACAAGAACATCCCGAAAGGCTAGAGCGTAGAAGACGTGGTAATGACTCTATCCCAAGGGCATTAAGTAGAAATGCCGCAAGAATTGTGACCTCTGTAGACGAACTTGCAATGCCAGAGTTGGAAAAGTATACAGAGTACTTTTTTGAAAATTATTATATTGTGGTGATTGACTTAACAATGCCCCACTCATCCTTAGATGATTTAGTACACCGCATTGAGGCAGATGGCACTATCTTATTAAGACCTCGTATGGCCGGGGCCGGTGGACTTACCGCAGTATCATATTGGACCATTATCATTGAGCTTGATAACCGTTTTAGGCCATCGGAGTTTAACGTGGTGCTTATAGAAAACCCTTGGGCACCTTAAAGTCATGATTATCCCATACGTTAACGAAAAATTAATCCAGCACGACTCATATAGAGCCTCAACAGCGCACATTGGGATGACATCAACCAATACAAAAGGAGAATCCAAATGAAAAGAAAATATCAGCGATTAATAGCCATTTTGTTAACAATTATCATTCTGTTGCCAACTGTGGCTTATGCAGAAAATACAAGTGACTATCTATGTCACAACATTTCGGAATATTTAGGTAATTATATATCGGATGAAACATCTTGCCCAATAGATATTTTCAATGTTACCGTCACGCCGGGAATGTACTACAGTGGCTACTCGTTTCATCTTATAGATGGGGCTACTTTCTCGTTGGAAGATAGCGAAAATATACGAGTTATTTCCCTAACACTTAATCTATTTCATGCCGCTACAATACAGGATATCATCAACTTTGTAGCTCCAGAAATGATAGTTTTTATCGAGCCAAACTACAGGACAACTATCCCTATGCCATGATAAAGTCTGTACCTATAGCTTTCGCCCCATGCGCGATCGCCTTTACCAATTGTATCAAAACCGCGCCGTCGATTTAAAGATGAATTGCTATAACAAGCAGCAAGGATACCTGTTAAAATACATACAAAAGGAGGATATCAAGTAAAATAATGTTTGACACAAAAAATACGACATGATACAATCGGCTTGTGCCAAATCATGTCTAATAATAGCTATTCCTTCGCAAGGATGAGAAAATGAAAACATTATTCACATGCAAAGCATACATATACACACCAACATCCCAGGCCGATTAGGATATGCAGTATCCGTCGGCTTTTTTTAGTGCAAAGTGAAAGAGGTGTCCTATGAAAAATAATATTATTGCTCATTTTTCTACTTGCATTGCTTACGTTGGCTGGATGCGATAACGCGGAACCACCCTATCCAGACTCGTCAATAAACGAATACTAATACCAATACGAAAATGAAGAATGGCCTCACTTCAACCTACCAACACTCGAACACTAAAGCCAATATAACTTTAAAGTTTGTTATTTTATTCACGCGAGGGGGTCAATGGCATAGTAAGCGTCAGAAGGGACTTGTAACATGAAGTTAGATATAACCTATACACTAAAAGGAGGTGGAAAATGAAAAGAACAGTGTTTTATCTTGTGCTGTTGTTCGCACTACTAACTCTAACAGGATGCGCAAACGAAGAACCACCCTACTTCAACTTACCCACAATAGAGAGTGAGTATGATTTTCGAGTCTTGTACTTTTCAAGAGGCAGAAACCCTGCTGAAGTACTAGGAGGCGATGATGGATGGCTCCTTCATGCAACTGAAAGAGCATGGTTACAAGAACATCCCGAGAATCTAAATCACAGTTGGTGGGGGCGTAGCTTTGGCCCACGTCCAAGACTTACTTGTGAATCTTTATTAATTGTGAATTCTATAGACGAACTTGCCAACATAAATTTACCGGGTTACACGGAAGATTTTTTTGAAAATAATTATCTAGTAGTATTAAACCTCACAATGCCTTTTTCACATCTAACTGAAGTTGTACATCAGGTTAAAGCAGATGGCACAATAGTATTAAGACCTCGAATGAGTGGGGGAGGGCACTATGGTTCTCCACCATCATATCGGACTATTGTCATAGAGCTTGATAACCGTTTTAGGCCATCGGGGTTTGATATTGCGTTTATTGACAACCCTTGGATGGCGCAAGAAACCGCTATGTCAACCGTGGAGCTGGAGGATGTATTCCCATATGATAGGTTTTATTGGTATGTCATAGATGGTTTGTACTACGGGATATTAGTAAACGAAGATGACGGCCCTTTTCGCTTCGAGCCAAATAGAGGCGTTACGCAGGGCGAGTTTATAACTATGCTTGGCCGAATGCATGAGTATGTAAATGGAGCAATTCGTACGTCCAGTGTTGGCCTTGATATGTATTATAAATGGGCATTGGAAACAGGGGTCATACTCCAGTACGAATACTGGGACTTCATACCGTACGAGCCTATTAACCGTGAGCAGATGGTGGTGATACTTTATCGGTATCTTAATATATTTGATTTGTGGGATTATGTAAGGCCTCGTGGTGGTACATTATTGGATGACTTTCGTGATTATCATGAAATTTCACCTTGGGCAAGGGGCCCAATAAATACTTTTCGAAATCGCTTCATGGGCACTAGTGTTTCTGGATATTTTCGGCCACAAGAAACAATTTCGCGTACCATGGCTTTATATATGTTAGTTGAAATTTGTTACGCTATTAATAAATAGAGGTATTTTATAGTGTTGGCAAAGTAATTTATGTGCAAGATCAAAATCAACCAAATACCAAAGGAGAATCCAAATGAAAAGAAAATGTCAACAACTTATTGCCATTATATTAGCAGTCGTTATTCTGTTTCCAACTGTGGCCTATGCAGAAAACTCTAATGCCGATTTAAACTATAATACATCGGAGTATCAAGCTGATTATTTGTCGGAAGATGTGTCTTGCCCAACAGATATTTTCAATGTTAACGTCACGCCGGGGAGTCACTACAATGGCTACTTATTCCATCTTGTAGATGCGGCTATTTTTTCGTTGGAGGAAAGCGAAAATATACGTGTCATTTCCTTAGCCATTAATCTATTTCATGCCGCTACAATACAGGATATCATTAACTTTGTTGCTCCAGAAATGATTGTTTTTATCGAGCCAAACTACAGAACTTCTATCCCTATGCCTGTGATAGAACCCGCACCAATAACATTCGCTCCCCATGCATTTGCAAGTGTAAATGACCCATACTATCGTCGTCAATGGTGCTTAGAGTTTATTCGAGGAGCCGCTACATGGAGTACGATACCGGCCCCTCCATCAACAAGTGGAGTAACAGTTGCTGTACTTGATACAGGTATAAATAGGAGACATTCAGATTTAAATCCAGACAACATCCTCACTGGGCGAAATTTTGCCAAGACAAAGGGATGCACTTTAATGGGATGTGTGCCTGATTGTGACCAATATGTTATTGATGATATCGGTGGACATGGAACAGCAGTTGCTGGTGTAATTGCCGCAAGGCGTAATAATGCTTTCGGCGTAGCCTCAATGGCTTACGGTGTGAACATTTTACCATTAAATGTTTTCAGACGTAACTTCACCACTCCTTATTCATATGAACTAGATGTACATCCCGCCGATGTTGCAGAGGCAATAATATATGCAGTTGATAATGGAGCAAGCATTATTAATATGAGTTTTGTGGTCTTCCAACAGAGTGACGCACTATATATAGCAATTTACTACGCCGCTGCAAATAATGTGTGGATGATTGCAGGTGTTGGTAGAGACGGAGATTCAACAATTCGTTATCCGGCAGGAAACCCAAACGTAATTGGAGTAGGAGCAGTTAACAGAGATGGCGTTAGACGAGAAAGCTCTAACTTTAACACCAGTGTCTTTATAACCGCTCCAGGTGACTATATGTACTTGTTGTGCAATAGTTCACTAAGCGGAGTTCGAAGAGCCGGCGGCACATCCTACGCCGCCCCAATGATATCAGCCCTAGCAGCCATAGCCAGGGGCCACAACCCAGACATGACCATCAACACATTCCGCAACCTACTAGTACGTAGTGCCATAAGCCGCGGTGAGCCAGGTTGGGATCCGGAGTACGGCTTCGGCACAATAGACGCAGGTCTATTTATGTACAACCTTACAAGAAACGACTTCTTCGACTTTGCAGATGTCCCGCAAGTCCACTGGGCACGCAGCCATGTTTGGGAAAATGCTCGCTACGGCCTAATGCATGGCAGAGTACAGGATTATGTCCGGGGAGACTACCATGGCTCACATCGTTTATATCGTCCGTCACTACCCATGTGGCGGCTAGAGATGACAATGGCCCTAGGCCGGTTGCATCAGCTAAGCGGCGGCAATATACCTTGGGAATATTCAAGCTTTGCAGATATAGACAATAGTGGCTACTTCCCGTTCAACTACTACAGGTTCGTAAATTGGGCTCACAACAACAATATCGTTGAAGGCATAGGCAACAACCTCTTTAGGCCCGGCAGCCCAGTAACTCGCGAGCAAACGGCAGTGTTCTTTTACCGCTATACAAGGCAGATACTAGCAGAAGCTCGCCCATCTGTTAGAGTACAACTAGATAGAATATTTTCTCCCGACTTCAACCCCACAGACGTACTAAGGTCAGAGTTTCCAGATGATTACCACGAAGTCTCCTCATGGGCCGTAAGGGAGCTGGCCTGGGCTATAAGAGTAGGCCTAATATCTGGGCGCGGCACTCCGCAAGGGCTTAGACTAGCCCCAGGCGAAACAATCACACGCGCAGAAGGCGCAACATTCCTTTCCAGATTTAGACGTCAGTTTTTGATGGATACCTTTATGGCAGTAAGAGATGGTTGGGATTTTGAGCTCAACCCTACCGGCCATGTAACGGTAAACTTCGACCTAGGCGGCACCACAACCCACCCAACATACCCAGCTTTCATGAGCGCAACCGGCATGTTAGTAGGGGATAATATATCCTACTTCCTATCATGGTTCGAAGGCGGCGCACTAAGCCAAGGCCCAACAAAACAAGACCACGACTTCACCGGCTGGTACCTAGACTCAACCTTCACAACCCCACTAACATCAGAGTCAAAAGTCCCATCAACCCCATTCACCCTATACGCCCGTTGGGAGTACGAAGCAGGCATCCACTACGACGACATCCAAGCCGCAATAACAGAAGCCCAATCCCGCCAACAACACAACTACACC
>WQVY01000053.1 GCA_009785605.1 Defluviitaleaceae bacterium
AATGTACGCCATGCCTACCGCACAGGCCGCGGCCGTGTAGTGGTACGCGCAGAGGCAACAATAGAGCCAATGAGTGCCGGGCGCGAGCAGATACGCGTAACAGCTATACCATACCAGGTTAACAAGGCCAACCTTATTATTAAAATCGCGGACCTGGTAAAAGAGAAAAAGATAGACGGTATATCCGATATCCGCGATGAGTCCAACCGCAACGGTGTGCGTATTATTATAGAGCTGCGTAAAGATGCCAACGCTAACGTTGTGCTCAACCAGCTATATAAACTTTCGCCGTTGCAAGAAAGCTACGGTATTACGTTACTAGCCCTAGTAAACAACGAGCCAAAAATATTAAACTTAGCCGAGATAATAGAGCACTATATCTCCCACCAAAAAGACGTAATAACCCGGCGTACACGTTTCGACCTAGACAAGGCCGAACGCCGCGCTCATATCTTAGAAGGCCTACTAAAGGCACTAGACCATATAGACGAAATAATTGCACTAATACGCTCATCTATGGACGCGGCAGAAGCCCGCGAAAAATTAATAGAGCGGTTTGCTTTCTCTGAACTACAAGCCCAGGCAATTGTAGATATGCGCTTGCGTGCACTTACCGGCCTAGAAAAAGAACGGCTGGAAAAAGAGCTTGCAGAGTTACAAGTACTAATTGCAGAGCTTACGCGCATATTATCCGACGAGATATACTTGCTAGAAGTGCTAAAGGGCGAGCTAACAACAATAAAAACACGTTACGGGGACGAGCGCCGCACGGCAATCCTCCACGACCCAGGCGAAATCCTAACCGAGGATTTAATAGACGAGGCAGAATTTGCAATTACATTGTCGCATCTTAATTACATCAAGCGCATACCCTTAGACACCTACCGTAGCCAGGCCCGTGGTGGGCGCGGGGTAGTAGGTATGCAAACCCGCGACGAGGACTTGGTTAAAGATTTGTTTGTTGCACATTCTCACGACCATATACTGTTCTTTACCAACTTTGGGAGGGCGTATCACTTGCGTACCTTTGAAATACCCGAAGCAGGGCGGCAGGCTATGGGTATGGCATTGGTAAACCTTTTAAACCTTAGCCCAGGCGAGACTATTGCAGCAATGATCCCAGTAGCACGTAACGACTGGGGCGGGTACCTGGTTATGGTTACCAGCGAGGGTGTAATAAAGCGGTGCGAGCTGTCCCACTTTGCCAAGATTAACAAAGCCGGGCTCAATGCCCTAGGAATCCGTGAAGGTGATAAACTTATAGCCGTACTGCGCTCAGATGGGGAGAAAGAAGTCTTCCTTGCAACAGCCGGTGGGCGCGGTATCCGTTTCCATGAAACCAATGTACGCTCTATGGGACGTGGTGCTACGGGCGTACGCGCCATGAAACTGCGCGAAGGTGACCATGTTGTAGGCGCTACAATGGCAGATGGCCAAGTACTACTGGTTTCTGCCAATGGTATAGGCAAATGTACACTGGTAGAAGATTGCCGCGGCCAAAATCGTGGGGGTTATGGGATAATTGTATACAAGCCCAACGAGCGCACAGGCCCGGTAGTTGGCATAGAATCTGTACAAGAAAACGACGAATTTATGCTCATAAACTCCGAAGGCGTGATTATACGTATACGTGTAGCAGACATTTCAACCAAAGGGCGATATGCCATAGGGGTTAAACTAATAAACATGGGTGATGGTGTTACAGTGGTAGGTATGGCCAAAATCCCCGAAGGATATATAACAGACAACGACGAAAACGGTGATGATGAGTAGGTTTTTATACTATTTTAGTTGACTACCAATTGCACAGCGCATATAATGGCCTTTGCCAATACGAACATGTCAATTATTTTTGACCGTTATATTATTATTTGGAACAGAGGTGACATCATGAGTAAAAGAACTTATCAACCCAAGAAGCGCCAGCGTAGTAAGGAACATGGCTTCCGTAAGCGCATGAGTACGTCCAATGGCCGCAAAGTCCTAAAAAGAAGACGCCTTAAAGGCAGACATGTACTTTCAGCTTAATCCAACCAGCCTAAAGCCCGCTTGCCGGGCTTTTGTGCCGCCCATTCGCAAGACAAAGGAATTTAAAGCCGTATATAGTAATGGTAGCCAAGCGGTCAACGCATATTTTTTTGTATATGCTTTGGCAACCAACAACGCCACCGCCCGTTTAGGTGTAACCGTTAGCAAAAAAGTGGGCAAGGCAGTTGTGCGCAACCGGGTTAAGCGCTTAGTAAAAGAATGTTGCCGGTTAAAAGCAACACATATTGCCAAGGGCTTTGACATTGTGGTTGTAGCGCGGCCGGCCGTTGGTGCCTTGCCAAAAGAAGGCTCATATGCAAAGGTAAACAAGGCGCTAAAGTCATTGCTTGGCCGGTTGCGGCTACTTACTGCCCGAGCCGCTGTAAGTGGTTAGTGCTATGGTTAGCAAAGTATTATTGGCACTTTTGCGTTTTTATAAGCGCGCAATTTCACCCCTTTTGGGGCAAAGGTGTAGGTTTTTCCCCACTTGTTCGGAATACATGTATGAAGCAATTGAGCGTTATGGTGCGCCAAAAGGTTTTTGGATGGGCTTGAAGCGGCTTGTGCGCTGTCAGCCCTTTTGTCGTGGGGGGTATGACCCGGTACCATAACAATAAAGAGTAGACGCTACACAGAGAGGAATATTGGTACATGCTTTTCACATATCTAGCCCCATTTAGGGACATGTTGGTTTTGGCCCGCCAGGCCCGTCAGGTTCAGGCAGACCCGGGCTTTATCGTAGGGCCTATTGCGGCTATATTTGGTTTTATTTTGGATTTGGTATTTAACCTTGTATATGCCATAACCCCTAGCAACTCGCTTGGCTTTGCCATTATTTTGCTTACTATTATTGCCATGCTAATAATGCTGCCACTGGGTGTAAAAGGTCAAAAGTCCATGACCAAAATGCAGCAACTAGCCCCAGAGCAAGAAAAAATAAAAGCAAAATACGGCGACTCTAAAGACCCGGAAATTAAAAGGAAAATTCAACAAGAAACACAGGCGTTGTATGCTAAGCATAAGATTAACCCACTAGGTGGGTGTTTGCCTATGCTAATTCAGATGCCGCTTTTCTTTGGTTTGTTGTTTATAATGCAAAACAGCTTCATGTATGTTGGTACACTCAATTCGCTATATGTAGAGCTGGCAGAGGCTATTCAGGCAGTGCCAGGCTATATGGATATTGCCGGTCCTTTATCGTTGCAGTTTATACCTGATGCATGGCAGGCAACCGGTGCCAGGATTATCGCATACATCAACACCGGGATGTCATATCCGGAAGCGGTAGCCATTGCGGGTGGCAACTATATTAATATCGCAAATCCAGAACATCTTGCCAGGGTATTAAACAGGTTCCAGAGCGCAGACTGGCAAGCATTGTTTGCCGCTATCCCTGATACGTACATGCCCCGTATCCAAGAGCTATATGACCATAGGGCCCTTGTTGTTAATTTTTTTGGCTTACCGCTTTTAGAGAACAGCGGTATGAGGTGGCCCGGGATTATGATACCTATTTTTACGGTACTAGGGACCCTTGCAACATCATGGCTGACCCAGTTGGTTAACAAGCCCAGGGACGAAAGGGCCAAGACACAACAAACCATGATGATGGTTGTAATGCCTATATTTATGGGCTTTATAACAGTCACTATGCCGGCAGGTGTAGGGCTTTACTGGATATTCTCTAACCTGTTTAGACTGGTACAACAATTTGTTTTGAATGCAAAAGCTGGTGTAAAATTCCGTCTGCCTTTTACGAAGGCTTCTGAACTCGATTGAGGTGAAAATACAAATGGCCGATAAATTAGAAAAAACAGCCAAGACAGTTGAGGCCGCTGTAGCCGAGGCGTTAGCGGCTCTTAGCGCAGTAGAAAGCGAAGTAAAAATAACAGTACTTGACCCCGGTGCAAAGGGTGGGCTGTTTGGGATTGGAAGCAAGCCGGCAAGGGTACTAGTAGAGCGTAAGCTTAGCCCTGCAGATGTCGCAAAAAAATTCCTCAAAGAACTTACCCTTGCAATGAACCTAAGCGTAGAAATAGAAACCCGCACAAAGGATAAACAGATATATATAAACATGTCTGGCGACAACATGGGCCTACTCATTGGTAAGCGTGGGTATACGTTGGATGCGCTTCAATACCTGATTAACTTGGCGGTAAACCAAAACAGTGAGCCCAATGCCAGCGTAATACTGGATACAGAAAATTACCGCAAGCGCCGCCGCGAGACGTTGGAGTCTTTAGCGCAAGGTATTGCACGCAAGGTAAAGTCTACACGCAAAAGTGTGACACTAGAGCCTATGAGCCGGTTTGAAAGGCATATAATCCATACTGTGCTTCAAAATGACCGCTATGTACGCACAACTAGCGAGGGTAGCGAGCCGTACCGCCATGTGGTGATTAATCTTAAATGATGGCACACGGCTATGAAAGTGATGTAATTGCAGCTATATCTACCCCCCATGGTGTTGGGGCTGTAGGGATAGTTCGCCTTTCTGGCGATGGTGTTATGGATGTTTTTGGCCGGATATTTAGGGCAAACTTTACTGGTACTGGGCACAGTGTAAAATCAAGTTATGAGTCTCATCGCATGTATTATGGGCAGGTATGCAGCGGCGGCGAAGTCGTGGACGAGGTCATGGCATGCTGTATGCTGGCTCCCCGTTCATATACACGAGAGGATACTGTTGAAATATATGCCCATGGCGGCATGGCTACACTATATGGCGTGCTTAACGCCGCGCTTAGTAATGGAGCGCGCTTGGCCCTTCCTGGGGAGTTTACCAAGCGTGCTTTTTTAAATGGCCGCATAAACCTTACCCAGGCAGAGGCAGTTATGGATCTTATAAGTGCCTCTTCTAACGCGGCAAGGCGAGCCGGGCTTAGGCAGCTAGGTGGTGGACTTAGTAACCGTATCGCCGCCGCACGAGACAAGCTGCTTTTGTGGCTGGCTAACATAGAGCTGTCTATAGATTATCCAGAGCATGAAGACGAGGCCATGAACCGAAGTGCAATTTTAACCGAAGCAGATAACTGGCTTGCGGACATGCAGGCCCTGTGCAAAACAGCAGATGTAGGGCGGATACTACGTGACGGGATAAAAACCGCTATCTTGGGGCGGCCCAATGTTGGGAAGTCTACATTATTAAACGCAGTGCTAGGGGAAGACAGGGCTATTGTGCATGAGATACCCGGTACCACCAGGGACGTGTTAACAGAACGTGTGCAGTTGGGTGATGTGGTGTTGCAACTCATGGACACTGCCGGGATACGCGAAACCAATGACCCAATAGAAAGTATTGGCGTAACAAAAACATACCAAGCCGCACAAGATGCGGAGCTGGTGATATATGTAATGGATAGGTCCAAGCCACCAATGGAAGAGGATTTAAAAATCCTGGACAGGCTTGAGGCCGGGCTAGATGAAAGCGCTAATGCAAAAGATGGCGGGCATGTAATAGTAGTGCTAAACAAATGCGATTTGCCCCCGGCAAGTGGTTGGGATACGTGGCAAGTTGGTAGTGGCAATAAATGCAATAACCATACAAAATACCCAATAGTCCACGCATCAGCCCAAAACCGTGATGGACTAGAAAACTTGTACGAGACAGTAAACCGCAGTTTTTTGAAAGGGCAACTAGCCGGCGTTTCAGCCCAAGACGACATAATTACACGTGAGCGCCACAAAGAGCTGCTTCAAGCCGCCATATCCCATGTGCGCCGCGCAGTGGATGAGCTGCGCGCAGGTACAGTAGAGGACTTGGTTGCTATTGGGTTAAGGGAGGCATATACAGCCCTTGGCGAGGTATTGGGGCTAGAAGTAAGCGACGACATAGTTGATAGGATATTTTCTGAGTTTTGTGTTGGAAAATAATGCGTATGAAGTAATCACATGTATACAATGGGCTTACCATCGTTTACAAGCTCTGTAAAAGGCTCAACCCATGGTACCACCTCTAGCCCTAGTGCTTCCAATTCTTCTATGACACCTAATTGCCGGGCGCAACTGATACAGGCAGAAAACTTCACGCCGGTATGCTGGGCGAGTTTTATTTCTTCTTGTATCATTTCGTTCTCTGCTACCAATTTTACAGTTGCGCCCCATACTATTACGGTAACATTATCCCACAAGGCTTTAGTCATGCTGTTGGTTGCATACATCATCACCATGAGCCGGGATGTAAGCAAGTTGTCGTTTGTCCATAAAATGTGTATTGTTTTTGAATCTGTCATTTATATTACCTCACAGCGTTGCCTTGGCGGCGTTTTTTTATACTTTTTTGTTTATTTGCAATGTGAAGGTATCGCCGTCTATTATAGAGTTAACAGTAAATCCTTGTTTTGTGGCAAAGCTTTTGCAATTTTCATTGGCGTTTTTGCTGTCTACAAGCAAGACCAATGCTGATTCTGTTTTCAAAGCCTTTTTTAGCATAATCAGTGGCTCTGGGCATGAGACTCCACGGGCGTCTATTGTTATCATTTATTTCCCCTCACTTTGACAATAATAATGTTTATATTCCTTTATCAGTAGGTTTGTTGAAAAACGTATTGTACACGGCTATGGTCAATACTATGGCGGCTGCAATTGCAAACCCGACAGGGGCATTTGCGCCCATTTGGCCTGGTACGGAGGCCAATGCAAAGTTGTGAGCTATCATACCGCCAAAAACCATGCCAAAGACAGTGGCGACAGAGTCCGTATTCCCGCTACCCGCCATAATCAACTGCCTAAAGGGGCACCCGCCAAGCAGTACAGAGCCAAGGCCAACCAACGCCATGCCCAAGAAATTCCACAATCCGTCTGTATGGGCTATGAGTTGATTTTGAAAGCCTAAATTAAAATATCCAAAAATAATATTGCCTATAACCAATACAACCAAAAAAGCCACAAAGGCCGAAAGCATGGCGAAATTTTTGAAGAAAATACTGTCTCGTATCCCGGCTACAAAGCATAAGCGGCTAATAAACCCCACCCCACCCATTATCAACCCTGCCGCAAGAGAGACGATTAGCGGCGCGCGGAAAGATGCAAACCCCGCCTCCGAGAAATTAAGAAGCGTGGGGAAAAATATCAACGCCACAAGCAATAGGACGCTCATGACAGGCAATGCGAAGCCATCCGAGTTTGATATCTTGTACGCACGTTTTAGGGAAAAACCTTTGTTGAGAAAGAACATACCCACAAGTATCCCAGCAACAAACCCAAACAGGCCAACAATAGCGTTGAAGTCGCCACCGGCTATCCTTAGCATCATCCCTGTTGGGCATCCTAAGAAAATAAGTGCACCTATTACAACACAGGCCCCAAGCACAAACCTAGTTATTGGCGCAGAGCCACCCTTTGAAGAAAACTCCCTTGTTATTAACGAGATAATCATCGCCCCAAGCACCAAGCCCATAATTTCCGGCCGTGCGTACATACCAGATGTAAAACCGTGCAAACCCAGCGCTCCTGCAATATCCCTCAAAAAACAAGCAACACAAAGTCCTACATTGAATGGGTTACCCATTGTAAACAGTACTATAGAAACTACCGCAAACAATATGCCAGCAAGCGGCATCTTTAATTTGTCTAACATGCTTACCCCCTGTAAGAAGCTATATCATATAAAACTATACGACATGGACAGAAACACTTGCAATACAATTTATTGATATATAAAATAATATTAATTAGATACTCTAATAAAGGGGTGCAGGATATGGATTTTAAACAGCTCGAAGCCTATGTACAAGTTATAGAGCACGCAAGTTTTTCTAAGGCGGCAGAGGCAATATTTATGTCGCAGCCGTCTGTAAGTACATATATAACCGCACTGGAAAAAGAACTTGCCACGACATTAATCAGCCGTTCTACAAAAGAAGTAGCCCCAACCCATGCGGGCAAACTTTTTTATGAAAATGCAAAGGAGCTACTTGCCTTAAAACATAATACCGTGGAGCGTATAAAAAACCTGACTGGAAACTATGTTGGGGAAATAAATATTTTAGCGTCATCTGTACCGGCGCAATATATGTTGCCAGAAATACTTGCAGACTTTACTAATATGCACCCCGGTATCACGTTTGTAGTAAAACAAGCAGACACTCATGAAGTGTCCCGCGGTATAGCAGAGCAAAAAGCAGATATAGGCTTTACTGGCGGCATAGTAGCAAACAACAAATGCGAGTTTATAGAGTTGATGACAGAGCATATGGTTGTTATTGCATCGCCCAACATGGGGTTTGTAGACACTAGTAAATATGCCTTAGAGCCGCTGATATACAAGCACCGGTTTATTTCTAGGGAGAAAGGCTCCGGCACAAGGGCACAATATGAGTCCTTTTTTACAGAGCAAAATATTGACATAGCCAACATTAAGTCCTGCCTGTGCTTTGACAATACCCAAAGTATAATTAATGCTGTAGCAAGTGGGTTGGGTATATCTATAGTGTCTGAATATGCTGCAAGGGCATTTATAGAAAGGAAAATGATAATCCCGTTACAACTAAAAACACCGCTGCCAAAAAGGACATTTTACTACGTGCTAAAGAAAAACTTTGCACACTCACACCTAATAGACATGCTTGTAGAGTTTTTAAAGAAAAATACGCTATACTAGAGACTAGAGGTTACTTTCCTTGGAGAATGGGGATAGATACTGTATACTGCGCAGTGGGTGAATTATGAATAAACATATAATAGTAATAGGCGGTGGCCACGCCGGGTGCGAAGCAGCCCTGGCCGCAGCCAGGATGGGGCAGCGGGTAACACTTTTTGCCCTAAACTTGGACAGCCTTGCAATGATGCCATGCAACCCCTGCATAGGCGGCAGTGCAAAAGGCCACCTAGTGCGGGAAATAGACGCACTGGGCGGCCAGATGGGCAAGGCCATAGACGCGAACTTTATCCAAAGCCGTATGCTCAACGCCAGCAAGGGCCCGGCAGTATACTCGTTGAGGGCGCAGGCTGACAAGAAACAGTACATGACATATATGAAGCAAGTGCTAGAGCAGCAGCCGCTAATCTCGCTGCGGGAAGCAGAAATTGTGGACATCCTTACTACCGGCCAAGGCAACCAAGCCGCAATCACGGGTGTAGTGTCCGAGTCTGGGCAGATAATCCAGGCCGATGCGGTGGTTGTATGCACCGGCACGTATCTCAACGCCCGGTGCTTATACGGCGAGACGGTTAACCACAATGGCCCCAACGGCCAGCGCGCCGCGACTGCCCTAAGTGATGCAATTGCGCGTCTTGGGTTTAGCTTACAGCGCTTTAAAACTGGTACACCGGCCAGGGTACACCGGCGCAGTGTGGATTTTACTAAGATGGCGGTACAACATGGGGATGCCAAGCTGGTACCCTTTTCTTTCGAAAGTGACCCGCGTGTTCTTGCGCGGGAGCAAGTCCCTTGTTATCTGACCTATACGAACCCTATTACACATGAGATAATTCGTGGCTCTATCCATCGTTCGTCTATGTACAGTGGGTTGATAGACGCCACCGGTACCCGTTATTGCCCGTCTATAGAAGATAAAATTGTACGCTTTGCCGATAAGGAGCGCCACCAAGTTTTTATAGAGCCAGAGGGCCTGGACACACAGGAGATGTATGTCCAGGGCATGAGCTCTGCCCTGCCAGAGGATGTACAAGTTGAAGTATACCGTAGTATCCCAGGGCTGGAGCGGTGCGAGATTATGCGCCCTGCCTACGCAATAGAGTACGACTGTATAGACCCTACAATGCTGGATTTAAGGCTGGAAGCAAAGCATATTAGTGGGCTATTTTTTGCTGGGCAGATTAACGGATCGTCTGGCTATGAGGAAGCTGCCGCCCAGGGGCTGGTGGCCGGTGTTAATGCCGCCGGGTGCGAGATGGTTATTGACCGCGCACAGGGGTATATTGGCGTGTTGATAGATGACTTGGTTACCAAGGGTACCAACGAGCCATATAGGATGATGACCTCACGGGCAGAATATAGGCTGCTACTACGCCAAGACAATGCAGATCTGCGGCTAACAGAGTTGGGCTACGCCGCAGGGCTTATATCAGAAGATAGATTTAGGCTTTTTACACAAAAAAAAGACGCCATAACAGCAGAGATACGCAGGCTGTCCAAGATTACGATATCGCCCAATACCGCAAACCCAATACTGGCCCAAAAGGGCAGCACACCTCTAACATCCGGCAGTAAGATTGTGGATTTGATTAAGAGACCAGAGTTAAATTATTGGGACTTTGCGGCGCTTAGCGTTACAAACGCAGCTACCGATACCGATGCCAATATCGATACCAGTACCGGCGATATAAGTGAAGAATGCACCCAAGCCCTACCCGAGTACGTGCAAGAAGCGGTAAAAGAACAAGTAAACATCCAAATCAAGTACGAAGGCTATATATCTATGCAGTTGACCCAAGCCGCCGCGTTCAGGAAAATGGAAGAAAAACCACTGCCCACAAACATAGATTACAACCAGATTAGCGGCTTAAGATTAGAAGCGCGGCAAAAACTTTCCAAGCTAAGGCCCGCAAACCTGGGACAAGCCTCGCGCATAACCGGTGTATCCCCAGCAGACTTGAGCATACTGCTGGTATACCTCAAAGCTGGTGAGCACCTCACCTCATCACCCACAGCCGCATATAATTAGGAGAGATTCCTCTTTCTAATAAGCGCAAAATCCGGGCCAGAAGGTCGTGGGGGTACCCGCGAAACTAGGCAGTACATAATCCATAACGGTGAGCAATTATGATGCCAAGCGCATTATAAAGCTCATCAAAGGGTTAGCAAAGAAGGGCCGTGCAATAGCACATATAGGCCTTACTGGAGGAATCGACATGCAATTCCCATCACTAACATACAAGCGCCATCAGGCGCCCGCATTTGGCATTGCCATCCCATATCTGCACGACCACACCGTGGCGGCACGTTTCCTAGAGGCCGTACAGCTAAACTCAGACGATGCATGGGCATTTGTAAGCAAGATATGTGCCCAGAGCCTGGACTTGGAAGCCCTTAGGGAAGTACTGGGCACAGGTACATCATACACACAAGTACTAACGGCGGCATATATTGGCGAGTCTAAAAACTGCATGACCCGCTCTATATGCGTAGAAGACCCTAATCGCGGCATGAGGCGGCTATTGCACCTGCACATGATAAAAGAACCCGACCAGTACGGCCTATGGAAAATATACTGCGTAGAATAGAAACCACACAAAAGTATGCAATAAAACGGAGCATAAAATGCGAAAAGACATAGTAACCAACTGGCTAGCCAATACAGGCCATACCCTAACCCAAAGCCAACTAGCAAGCCTAGCCCGCTACCAAGAGCTAGTGCTAAGCGCCCCCTTTAACCTAACCGCAATAACAAACAGCGAAGACTTCGCCATAAAGCACTTCATAGACAGTTATACGCTCCTGCCTTGGTTGGATGATATGAAAATAACAAACTGTATAGATATAGGCTCAGGCGCGGGCTTCCCAGGAGTCCCTTTAAAAATTGCCCGGCCAACGCTACGCATTACCCTACTGGATTCGCTACTAAAACGGGTCCTTTTTTTGCGTGCGGCCACGCAGGAGCTGGGCCTTACAGGCGTAGAATGCATACACGCCCGCGCAGAGGACCATGTTAAGCAAAAAGGTGCAGCCTACGACCTAGCCACGGCCCGCGCAGTCGCCCGCTTAGGCAAGCTTGCCGGGTATGCGTTGCCCCTTGTGAAGCCCGGCGGGGTTTTCCTGGCGATGAAGGGCCCAGATGCAGCGGCCGAGATAGAAGAAGCGCTGCCAATATTGCACAAGCATGGCAGCGCAGTAGAAAGCGTACAAACCGTAGAAATTTCCCAGGAAATAGGCCGGTCAATTATAGTTATAAGGAAGCACTGATTTCACGGGCTAGGCGAAAACACAGAAGACCCAGGCTCGAGCGCAACCACCAGCACCAGCGTAGCCGTAGGGTTAATATGAATAGTAAGCTGCAACGATGCCGGGTTTTTCCTGGTGCCGGACGCAAACGATGTGTCGAACGGGACGTTATTGTTCATAAGCATCCCGGCTAAGAGGTTAAACTCCAGCAAAGTTAGCGGTTCGTTGTTGAGTATCTTGCGGAACAACCCGCCCGATAACAATGTAGATAAATGTGGGTCAAACAAGATATACCTCCGGGTTACATAGGTAGTACAATATATGCCGAAGGATTGATAGCGTGAGGGTGAACCGGGCTTGCTGGTTTCCTCTGCTATTATGTTGACATGGTGATTGTTATTAACATGGTAATGCCATAACCATGTTATAATGTGCCCGAGGCATTACTAAAATAAATTTACTGTATGTAATCTTTTTGCCTGCGGCAAAAACCGCAAATTTATTTGGGCGTAGAAGCATCGCCAAAATATATTTGCTGATATGGAGGGACAAACATGGAAACAATGGAAAAACCACGACGCTCGTGGATTCCCTTCAAGAAGGGTCTTACCAACGAGGAGTTTAGCTGGGTGCTGTACGACTGGGCCAGCCAGTCTTATGTAATGATTGTTATGACCGTAATCTTTGTATTGTTCTTTAGGGCGGCAGCAATGGGGCAGGGTGTAGATAGCGCAGATGCAAATGCGTACTACGCCTTTAGCAATACCATTAGCATGGTTATTATAGGCTTGCTTGCCCCAATTATCGGTACATTGTCTGGTTACAAGGGCAAGAAAAAAATACTGTTTACCATCTTTGCTGTTATGGGGCTTTTGGGGACCTTTGGGCTCGCATTTGTGCCAGAGAGTTGGTGGCCGGTTATTTTGGTTATATTTATTATTTCTTCTATTGGGTATGCAGGCAACACAAAGGTCTATGATACCTTCCTTGTAGACGTGACAGACAATAAGCGCATGAACTGGGTCTCTAGCCTAGGTTTCGCGTTTGGGTATATTGGCGGGGCGCTGCCTTTTATCTTGGCTGTACCGCTTGTGATATTGGTCAACTTGGGCATGGTGGACATGGACATTATGCTGGCCTACCGTATTGCGTTTATTATTGCGGTGGTGTGGTGGCTGGCCTTTATGGGGCCGTTTATGAAAAATGTCCATCAAAAAATCGGAAGCGAGCCAGAGCCACAGTACGTACGCAAGAGTTTCATCCGTATCTGGACAACCTTCAAAGAAATCGCTACGCAAAAGCACATACTCATCTTCTTGGTTGCATTTTTCTTGTATAGCGACGGGGTCGGGTCTATTATTCGTATGGCCGTCGCATATGGAGACGAAATTGGCCTGGGTGAAATTACATTACTTATGGTATTACTTGTGACACAGTTTGTAGCAATGCCTTTCGCGATTTTATATGGCAAGCTTTCGCAAAAGGTTGGCGCAAAATTTATGATATATGTTGCTATATTCACATACTGCGTTGTGTGCATGATTGCCCTATTTATGAACCCCGCAAGGGAGCTTCGCACTCTCACAATTATGTTCTGGGCCCTTGCAATGCTGGTTGGTACAGCCCAGGGTGGTATCCAGGCACTGTCCCGCTCTTACTTTGGCCAGATAATCCCCAAAGAAAAATCCAACGAATACTTTGGCTTCTACAACGTATGTAGCCGCTTTGCGTCTATGCTTGGCACGGCTATTTTTGGCGTTATTGCGCTACTTACAGGCCAGTCTCACTATGGCATTGCGGGGATTGCTATATTGTTTATCGCGGCGGCGGTCATTTTTAAGTTTGTACCCAGCGACAGGTATGGCATATGAAAATCACGACCAGTTACCACCGCAGTTTTGACATCCTTTGCTTTCTTCACTCGATAACAGAAGATGAATTGTCCGCCAGCGAGCTCAAGGGTGAGTACGACAAATTTTATCCTTTGTTGAGCGATGAAATTAAGTCTGAGGCAAAGCAATTAGCAGCCAAGCCGGAGAGGCTCTTATTCTGGCCCCTGGTTAACCTACTAATATCCTCCCTTGCCAACCACGATAAAAGGGACTTAGTACAGATGCTAAGGAGTCATGACGAAATACGCAATGGCATTGCGCAATCCCCATACTTCAAAGGCGAATCACAAAAGGACTTGACACTACACTTCAAATCCTTCGAAGATATAATCATCCCTTTCTTAAAGGAACTCGAAGATATAGGATTTACTAAGTATTGGGACGAAACAGTAAAGCCCATATTAGAGCAGCGGTGCATCACCCTTAACCGCTACCTAGAAAATTTCAACATAGCCAGCGAAGTAAACAAGCTAATGCCCTTTAACGATTTAGACATTAACATGTGGGTATGCGCATTTGCCAGGCCATACGGCGCAAAGCTCTGCGGCTACAACATGATAGGCGACTATACTTGGCCAGACGAGACTATACTATCCACCATAACTCATGAGATGTTCCACCCACCGTATGACCATGATACGGTATCCGATGCCGTAAATACGCTGGGTGCAATGCCATGGGTTGTATGTGCGTACGAGAACCAAACCCCAGGCAGCGAGTATAAACCCATGAGCGGGTTTATAGAGGAAAATGTAGTTGAGGCTTTAGGCATTTATATCTTGTCAAAGATGATACATGACTACGATGCCCACAAGTATTTTAAAGAACATGACGGCGGCTCACATGTAATATCGCCGCATTTGTATGATTATCTTCATAGTAACCCCAAAAACGGAGGTCAGAGTCTTGATGCGTATTTTATAGGCTTTGTGGATATGCTTTTATCCAAAGAAAATGAGGTGTAGCGCTATTAGTTATATAATTGCCGAAGCAGTCTCACGCGAACCTATAGCAACCTCAACAGGCAAGCAGTTATATCACGCAAGAGTCCTATGCCCCACATCACCAAAACATATTGCCTTTAAAGAAATGATTGATAAATCTTCACTTTCGCATTTCATAAAAGTAGGGCAATGTCTATCGCATTATCTAAAACGCGACCAACCAGTTGTGTTTGTTACAGGTTGGGACGAGCATACAGAGCTACTGGGCCTTATACTTGAAACGGATGGCGAAATAGCAGACTATCCCGGCCTTGCCTTTGCGGCCTTTTATACAAACTGGGATGACCTTGACCTTACTGGCGTTACTAACCTTTTTGCCCATGAGTTTTCTCATGTATGGATGCACTGGCTTGGGATGGATATGAGCCTTTCGATATCCAACAAGTTTCATACCAGCACGTCTATTACAGATTTTTATATGGCTTTTTCGGAAGGCTTTGCAGAGTGTCTGGAAATTATCACAAAGGACCTAACGGGGTACAAAGTCAAGGATGGGGAGCTATGGGACTACGCCTTCGACGGAAACGCCCTAATTTCGCAGCGGGATGGGCAGTTGAGATATCATGCCGTTAAAAACAACAGGTTTATATACCATACCGCGATACCCCATGCAGAAGATTTCAGCACAACATACGCCAACTTGCATATGGCGCACATCACATCCACAGCCTTTACACCCGAAAAAATAAAAAACGGCAGTCAAATACTATCATCCGAGGGTGCAATAGCCTCGGTGTTTTTTCAGATATATGCTCATGAGGTGTTTAAGAATAAATATGTAGAAGAAAATTTCTACACAGCGTTTGGCACAACTTCTCAAGAGACTGCACCAATAGTTAACCTTCTGTTAAAGATCCTGTATGCGCTGTCTAAGATTGATTTAAGAAAACCATCTTTGATGACAGACTTTGTCCGCTCTTATGGCGTGTGCTTCCCGGCAGAAAAGGCAGAGCTATACAACATCTTTACCAGGGCAACACACTTTGCCACCGTAAGCGCAAAAGCGCGGGAGTTGTTTGGCGAAATATACCGCGTTGGGCGCAGAGGTGCCACTGCAGAAGCGGTAGACATGATCCAAAACATAAGAAACCCAATGGTGGTTGACCTGCGGGCAAAGTTACTGGATGGAGAGTTAGAACTTGACGCTGCGGTATACTGCGAGCTTTGGATTACAGGCGATAATAAAATCCCACCAACGCCATGGGAGCCGGATACCACGGTGCCATACCGGTTTAATATCAATACCGCCACCGCCATCGACTTTATGGCTATAAACGGCGTGACCTTAGAAATTGGCGAGAAGCTTGTAGATATACGGGAAGAGCAAGGCGGGTTTATGTCTACTGATGAATTTTGGGGTTATTGTAGTAACTTCGAAGGAGAAGTGAGGGATGACAAAAGACACAGTCAACTTGAGGAATAACGCAATTTTTGATGTTAATGTTTATCCGGATGTTTCTTAGGTTCCCGCAAATATACTGGGGCATACAAGATACACGAACGATGAAATAGAAATGTTTTTATCGTTAGATCCAGATACTAAAAGGCAAAAAATCAATAACCTGTACGAAGCGGTGCAACTATTCCAAGTGAGCAAATTCAAAGGTATTATTGATAATGTAAGAGTGCTTGAAGAAGAAACGACTACGCTGTGGGCTTTCCATAAAAATGGTTTCGATGCGGTGAGGACCAACGAAGGTTGTTATGCTGCAAACAGCAACTGGCTCGTATATATGCTACATAATAGATATGATGAGATAGGTTGCTTTGGAATTTGCGAAGCAGACGGAAATGGTCATATTACGAACTATATCAAAAATGGTGAGTGGTATTATTTTATTGATATGATGATGCAGAGGTATGACTCTGTAAAAGATACGGCTGTTGAAAGTGGAAACATCGACGATTATAAAAATAACATTATGCCCACATATATTTACAAGGCAAAAAGTTTTGACGACTTTATCAAGTTCATTTTACACATAAGTGAACCTTTGCCGGTTGTCTTTTACAAAACCAAACGCGAGTGTGTATGTATTGGTAATCAATATCGTTGGGAAAAGAACGAAAATATCATGACATATAATCTTGTGCAAGAGTCAACTAAGAGATTGTTTCCCATTGATTCTGCAACAGTACTGTTTTCTGAAAACGATGATGCATATGAACTAAGAACATCAAAGGCGATAGAGCCAAACTGGGCAACGATAGGAAGTTTCGATTTTAAGAAGCGTGCTCATATCAGCAGTTTAAGTGATCAGTGATTTGTGATCGCTTTTGGCCCAATCATCAAAACTGCCAGCCTATAATTCCCACACATACACTGTACAAATCTTCTTAATAGCTGCATTTTACAAATACCTAACTCTTTGCTAAAATTACACCATTCACCCATGCACAACATCGCGGGTGCTATACAACAAATGGAGGCAAATATACACCTATGATACGTATAATTCGGATTCGCAACAGCAAATAAGGTGTGCTCACACTAACGGCAAACTAAGCCCTTGGTTAAGCACGCCTTTTTATGTTCGCGAGGAAGGTGGCTTTGCGTTGTCTAAGAGTCTTAAGACAACACAAAACGCCGAACAATTCGAATTTATACTAATCTCGAAAATCATCGTCGACAACACATCGCGAAAAACGGCTTAAAGCCGCCGATTTTCCACTCGGTTGTCGTCGTGATTTTCTGAGATTAGCATTAATGAGGTGTATTTTTTATGGCCAAAAAAAACTCCCCACCTATGTGGGTATCGCAAAATTTCCTAACCAGCGCAAAAACAATATGGCGTATAATTCGCAAAACCAGCATCACCACAAGCGACCATATCGTAGAAATAGGCCCGGGCAAAGGCCATATAACCAGTGCGCTCACTCAAGCCAGCAAAAAAGTATCCGCAATAGAAATTGATAAAGCCCTTTACGACAAACTACTATATAAATATGAAGCAATAAACAATCTAAAACTCTATAATCAAGATTTCTTAAAATGGAACCTCCCTGCCGGCGGCCAGTACAAGGTGTTCGCAAACATCCCTTTTAGCCACACAACCAGCATAATAATGAAGCTAACCAGTGCTAACAACCCGCCTTCGGAAGCTTGGCTGGTAGTAGAAAAAGGCGCAGCCAAGCGCTTTATGGGCATCCCGCGAGAAAACGCACGCTCTCTATTTCTAAAACCGCAGTTTGACATGCGCGTAATTTATCACTTTGCCCGTGAGGATTTTCACCCAATGCCTGGCGTAGATGTAGTGTTGCTTCATATAAAGATGAAAGCTCCACACGACATCCCACACCCCCAGTGGCGGCGTTACCAGAACTTCATAACCAATGCAACAAAAAATAACGGTACTGGCCTTATGCACTTATTTTCAAAAAAGCAGTGGACAAGGGCGCGCAAACTAGCCGGTATCAACGATCAACACTCCGCAGAAATACTATATATCCAATGGCTATGCCTTTTCCGATGTTACTGCAACTACACAAATCAATAGAATAAAAAATGATTTTTTATGCCCACATAATCACAGGGATAAAATGGCAGGGATATTTTTGAAAAAAAACGTTTATTCCCCTTGACACACCCAAGAAGCGCTACTATAATGGCATTCGTTTCACTGGCCGGCAAGAAACGCGGTAAAAAGCGTGAGAAAAAGGCTGGAAGTGAAAGCGAAGCAGTGACGAACCAAAAGCGAAATAAAAAAGTTATTTAGGGGTTGTCAAAGCAAAAAGGATATGATACAATATCCATCTGCTTGGTGGCGCGGGAGGTTGTTAAGAAGCTGACCCGACACCGGACAACAA
>WQVY01000054.1 GCA_009785605.1 Defluviitaleaceae bacterium
TTACTGGGCGGCAAACAGCCGGTAGGGGAGTTTAGATACACACCTCTTATAGGGCCAGATATCTTGTCTGGTATTCTTGTAAATGCAACAGGGCAATCTGTGCTTGATTTTGCGACTGCACACTTGTTTTCCCCTTAAGGGATTAATGTTGAAAACAACATAATTTTCAAAGATAAAGAAGAACAGCTTGCCTTTGTAAAAGGGAAGGGCGTTAGCGGCTGGGTGTGTGACCCTAAAGGCGTAAACACGGCGGGCTGGGGACTTACCATGACATCAACGGACATGGCAAAAATAGGTGCGCTTTATTTGGACATGGGAAAGTGGGGTGACAAGCAGATAGTGCCACAAAAGTGGATAACCCAAAGCCTAAAAACACACAGTACGTGGGATGAACTACAACTGCCATATGGATATATGTGGTGGCCCAAAATCGGAAACGGCTATGCGGCTATGGGCGACAGTGGCAATGTGATTTATATAAATCCGCAGAAAAAGCTTGTGGTGTCTATAGCGTCGCTTTTTAAGCCAACTGCTAAAGATAGGGTTGCGTTTATCACGAAATATATCGAGCCAGTATGGCTATAGTTATTTGAATAAACGCCATGTCACGTTTATAATATTATAAAGTGGGAGTAGAATAGATATAGCCAATTAATTCGAAATCAGTCCAGCCTGTCGCCAAAAAAGCGTTGAAGCGTCCGCTATTTTTGGCTCGGGCTGAACTGTTTCTCATTTAATTGGCTATAACATGGACTATTGGAATAATACGGATATGAGGGATATGAAATGATTTTATTCCACGGTGGGCCAACACCTGTAAAACAACCGGAAATACGTAAAGCCCGATACACGAAAGACTTTGGTACGGGCTTCTATTGTACCGAGTTCAAACAACAGGCGGCGATATGGAGTAATAAAAAAAGTGCAACCGGGTATGTAACTGCGTACACTTATATAAAAAACGCTGATTTGGTTTATAAAAAATTCACCGAAGATGATGAATGGCTAGATTTTGTTGTTGCTTGCCGTCGTGGTAAATCACATGATTACGATATAGTCGAAGGCCCAATGGCAGATGACAAGATATGGAACGAAATCGACGACTTTATTGCTGGTGTGATAACACGTGCTGCTTTTTGGGAATTAATAAAATTCACCAAACCAACACATCAAATTAGTTTCCACAACGAAAGAGCATTGCACACACTTGAATATATCAAGGATGAGGAGGTTATTCGTGCGTAGCAAAGATTACGACAGGATGTTTTATCTCTGTTGGTTGCTGGAACGTCTTCATAGGTCAACCAACTTGCCTCATATCGAATTAATAAAAAAAATTGGTGAAGATAAACTTCACCACTACTACACATACGCCGATGCGTATCATAGCGAAAATCCGGATAAAGTTGTGGGTGAACTGGCTGAGGAAATTGGACTTCCTACTCCATCTTTATTCCACGAGTTACCTGAAGAACGTAAAAATCCGCCGTTTAGCAAAATGGCAAAAAGCGCAGCAAGGGTTATCAATGATGTACACAGTGATAATTATGTAAATGGAGTATATAGCTATTATGCTTCTTTTTTGCCACCGATACTTGCTGATACAAAAAACAACTTATATTGGTCCAGCAAAGAATATCTTGTTGCTTGTTACAAAGAGGGTGCTATATTATAGAGGATGAACTGCCTCGCTCGGGTAACGAAAAATTCACACCAATTACAAAAGCCCACCAAGACCGATAATTGCGTTCTTAGTGGGCTTTTTTGCTGTAGTTTTATGGGCAAATTTGTTGAATATGCACATCTAGATTGATATAATCAACATCACTATATTGGGCTATCAAAGGAGATGTTGGTATGAGTTTAATGCAAACTTCATCAGGAAAGCAAGCATCGGGCGGCTGGTTGGGTTGTTTTGGGTCTATTGTTGGCTTCGCTGGCGTGTTTCTTGCTATTTTTCTCAACTTGTATCATTTTGCTGGGCCTGACGAGCTGGGCATGGACACAGCTGTCCCATTTTTTCAGTTGCTTGTAGATAACCAGCAAATAGTCATGTATGCAACAGTGGCTATAAACACGTTGATAATATTTGCGCTATGCTACAGCCTGATATTTGCAGCCAGCGTAACCTTGCAAGAAAATTATGTAGAGGGTGACACACCGCGCCACCGCGGCAAAACACTTGCAATGTTAATACTTATGCCGGCGGGGTTGTTTCTTGCTTTTATAGCGCTGGACTTTGTGCTTTGGGGCATAGGTATCGAAGGATTAAACTTGCTAACCACACTTGATACATGGCTGTTGGTTGTAATATTCGTGTTGTGGACTTCACTCCCACGGTGGATAAAAGCCACATTTTCGTGGGGTACAGAAGAAAATACAGAAAAGTTCCGCGATTTTATGGCGGCTTTCTGGCCGGTACTTATATGGCTTTGTTTCTTTTTGGTTGGGCTGGCGATTGTTGTCACCGGTATTATTATGTTGATGGCCTTGTTTATTATTATGTTCCCTATTGGGGCAATCTTGTGCGGTGCCCCTAATCTTGCCGATGACATTGCATTTGTAATCTCGGGCAAAACGTCACAAACTAGGTATAGGATTATCGCGGGGCTGTATGCCCTGGCTTGTTTTGTTGCTATAGCACTGCCCTTGGGTATGATAACCACCGGCCGTACAGACATTGTCATTGGCAACTTTGGTACTGCCGAAACAGGGCTTACTTTGCCTTTGAGTACAACAAGCACAACACATATGCAGCAGGGCAGCGGGCCGCACTATCAAATTACACACAGCGGTGACCTTAGAACAGTAAGCTGGACATCCAGGGACGGGTTTACATTTACGTATATAGACTCAAATGTCAGGTCTATTGAGCTTATAGGCACGACTGTATTTTATATTAAAAACGATAACTCATTGTGGGGATACGGCAGCAACTCAAATGGGTTGCTTGGGATAGGGACAACTATAGACCAAGACGAGCCAGTTAGGATATTGGACAATGTAATAGAGCTCCAAGTCGATAAGGGGCTAAGAAACTGGATTATATATGCCCTAAGGGCAGACAGGACACTGTGGCGTTGGGGGAACGGGGAGCTGTCGCCTGTATTGGTAACAGAAGATGTAGCCAACTTTTTTGGGACATATGCCAACCGCCCAGCAATACAAAAGACCAATGGGTTTATATTTTCGCTCCCCAACGTTACAAGGGTATTTAGGTTTCCTATGCTTGAAGCAGTGGGTTTGCATGACAGGCTAAGCAATACCAGCTTGTTTTATATCAACGAAGACGGCACATTGTACCAGCGGGCCGCACGCGCACGCGGGAGAGGAAGCGCAGTTGCTGAGAACGTAAAATCCCTATGGGGTGACTATAACAACTTGCATTTTATCACCACAGATGGCAGCCTTTGGGGCATAGGCAACAACAGGGAAGGCCAGCTTGGCGACGGTACAACTATATCGCGGGCAGAAACCCCTGTAAGGATTGCCTCCAATGTGGTACGTGCCGGTAACTTTTTCTATGTAACTGCAAACGGCGAACTGTGGACATGGAGTAGTATCAACCCCAACCCAGCCATGTCGCTTAGCAATGTGGCGCTAACTCTTAATATGTCAACATCCCATGCCAGCGCAACAGGCAGGACCCTTGATGGGACGATACAGTTAAACGATGGCAGCTTAATCATGCGCTATGCGACATGGCGTAGGTCCAACGAAGACCACAGCCAACTACGGTACGCAGCTGGGGAAGGCCGTGATGTGCACTATGGTGTCAGGCTGCCGCAGGTTATTGTGATTGAGTAAGTAATACGCGATGTGTTGTCGACGATGATTTTCGAGATTCGTATAATCTGCTACACAATCAGAAATAAATCAGACAAGAACCTAAAAACCACAGGGTTAGAGGCCCATACAAAGTTATTTTCCCCTACCATCCCCCAGTTAAATAGCACAAAGCAGCTAACCGCAACCGCAGCATAAGCAAAATGCCTTACAGCCTTTGCTGCACCTTCGCTTAGCCTGCGTGCTTCCCTATGCACAAGCCCCATGCACATCAAAGACGCAAGCATGATAAGCCAATAAAAATCTACTGTGTAGCGTGCAATAACACCTATAAGTACGGCCGAAAGTATAGCTATAAAAACTCCAAGAGCAGCCATGCCTACAACAACAGGCATGGCTTTTTTTGACTTTTTGCGGACAAAATATGCCGCCGGTAAAAACCACGTAATAGGCAGTAAAAACATGCCTATTGTGGCCGCGCGCGGCATGTGCCCAGTAAAAATAGGTGCTACATGCAATGCCTGTATATAAGGGAATGTACGCGGCTGCATATGGGCACTAGAAAAGAAGTATGCAAACAACCCGTCAAGGACCCTTCGCAGGTTGCCCAATAAGCCTGTGTGAGTAACTACACCCACGTTTTCGGCAGTCAGTTGATAGCTGGCTCCAAACTCAAATATCGAGCCAAAGCGCGCAAAGTTGTACCATGCCAACGCCCCGCCTATTATCGCATAAGGCAGCGCAAGTGCTAAAACAGCGCCTAATATACTTTTGCGTGCAGCTGCATCGCGCAATTGAGACAACGGCCAACAAGAGCGTATAGCCGGCCACAACAATACCGGCACCATAAGTGACGAAAAAATCATAGTAGGTCTACACCCTACAGCCAGCGCCAAAGACACAGCACCGCAAACCAAGTACCGCTTCCTGACCGCCATATGAGAGTCGCCTTGCATGGCAAATAAAATAAAAAACAAGCCCCAAACAGAAAACATAAGCCCGCTTGCAAGGGCTATCTCATATTGCAAGGCCCTAACAACCAATAGTATGAGATTTGTCCCAAACAAAGCCGCAACAAGGCCAGCAAAAAACATGGTATATGGTATGTCTTTTAAAAATTTTATCGTGAGTTCTTTCCACAAGAAATATATGCCCATAGCCCCAAGTGCTGCAAAGATAAATGTAGCCATAGTAGCCGAAAGATGCTCCCCCCGTAGCAAGTAGTACGGTAAGGACAAAACTACCACCGGCGTAATACCAAAATAGCTAAAAAACTGTCCTTCAAAAAATACATGGTCCCATGGTGCGTGTACCCAGTTGGCAAGCCTATATGCAAGACTGTAGGGCTGGGTAGCGTTTAACAAACTATAATGGGGCTCTATATCCAGGTTTAGCTGCCTCATTAGTAGGGCTTCTACCATCAAGTCATTTATGTTTGCGAATTGCTCGCGGGTTGGGTTCCACTCCAGCTCGTTGTCGCTGCCGGGGATAAATCCAAAGTCTGTCGAAAAAATCATTACAAGGGACATCAGCCACACAAACACTATAACTGTTGCAGCCTCGACGTATCTTTGCCAGGCAAGCAGCGGGTTAAAACGGATGCGGCTAAACCCAAACTTCTTCCATAGCCAAATTATTGTGACAATAATAGTCAAAAGTATGACCCGTACCCACATAAACCGCCAAGGTAGCGGCTGGTTAAAATACACGTCCTGTATGCTAACGCTGGCATCATGTATTACAACTGTAAGATACATCACATCACCCATGGCCCCAAGCGCCAGGTAGTAGCTGGGTGTGTAGCCATTGATAATATGCGCGGTGTGGGTAACAAAGCTGCTTTCGTCCCGGTAGCGGACAGAGACATATGTCACCCTCACATCTGGGTTAGTAAACTGCGGCCTTACAAACACTGTGCGGATAGGGTGGTTGATATCAGAGATATTTATTTCAGAAGGAGGGGAGGGGATCCAGGGCTGATGCTCGTCTACTGTATGGCTAATATGCTCTACACTATAGCTTTCATATCGCAAAGCGTCTGTTGCATGAGGTGCAAACCTGGTAGTCCAGTGGCGCAAGTTAAAGACAGAAACCTCCAACAAAAATATAATTAGATATGTCGCCACAAGCGCCGTAAATGCAGTTGCAAACTTAGAAGTCCCCGGACTTTGCACAATTAATCCCTCACTATAGTTAATAAAATATTTGACTTAAACCCCAGGAACCTGATGGTGTCTACCTTGTAGCGTACGCCTTGGATGGTGTCCATAATAGCTGCTATGTCCTTTTTGCTTAGCAGGTTAAGATTTTCTTCCAAAGCAAAAAAAGACTTACCCAGTAGTTTTAAGATGCCCCTAAAAACCCTGGGGGGAAGCCAATGGATTATTGGCAATACAGTATGCAGCTCTACAGGGTAATACCTGTTGGGGGTGGTAATAAATATATATTTTTTTGAAACCCTTACGCATTCGCGGATAAATGCAGCCTGGTTTGCCCTGCTGCCCACATGCTCTATAACCGCAGAGGAAAATGCCAGGTCAAAAGTCTCATCGCCAAAGGGCATACTGCGTGCGTCGCCTTGTACGAATTTTAGGCCCGGCCATTTTTGTGCCATCCATAACGCGTCTTGGTTGGATAGGGCCGTTATGCGGCTTGGAAATGGATATGTTTTTTCAAAAAAATTAGAAGAGTCTTTTTTATCGTCTGCTGTTGCGCCTACATCTACAATTGAGCTTAGCTCGTCCAGTGGGACATGCTTGGCTAGGGCATCGTATATTTTCATCCTGGCGGTGTACTCTGCCCTGTCTCGCCAGGATTGTTCTTTGCCAGACGAATAGGTGTTTTCGTTCATGATTTAACTCATGCCTCCTTCGCCGGCGGAGCAAAATGTTCTTTTACCTGAATAAAGCGGAGTTCGTATGACTTACGGTTAATAGACGCTACCGTTTCTAGTATCAGCCCGCACACCAGCGACATTATGCTTGTAAGTATGATAAACAAAGACACAAATAGGGTGGGGAAGCGCAGCACCAACCCAGTGCGCAGGTAGTCGACTAATACAGTAACAAACGCCCCGCCGCCTACCAAGAACAATATTAATGCAATTATCCCAAAAAAGGTAAGCGGCCGGTAGTTTTTGCATAGCCTAAAAATAGTTTTTAGCACTTTAAAGCCGTCGCGGAAGGTATTAAGCTTAGAAAAGCTGCCCTCTGGCCTGTCTGAATATTCTATGGGGGTGGCGCGTACTAGCAGGTTTTTATCCAGCGCAAATATCGTCATATCTGTTTCCAACTCAAACCCTTTTGTGACAATGGGGTAAGACTTGGCAAACAAGTACGAAAATGCACGGTATCCACTCATGATATCCTTGATATTGCCTTTGAACATGACATTTACAAGCCACCGTACTAGTACATTCCCGCTGTTGTGGAAGGGGCGTTTATTTTCTGTAAAATATGTGGTTGACAGCCTATCGCCTACTACCATGTCTACATTGTCGTTGAGTACCATGTCGGCCATATCTTGGGCATGTTTTGCAGGATAGGTATCGTCCCCATCTACCAGGATATAGCACTCGGCATTAATGTCGCGGAACATAGAGCGTACAACGTTGCCCTTGCCCTGCCTATACTCTTTGCGGACAATTGCCCCGGCTTTTACTGCCAAGTCATATGTGTCGTCGCTTGAGTTATTGTCGTAGACATATATCTTTGCCTGTGGCAGGTTTGTCTTAAAATCAGAAACGACTTTTTCTACGGTTAGCGCCTCGTTGTAGCAAGGGATAAGGACGGCAATTTTGTCCACATATATCATCTCCGGTTTTGATGTTATCGATAAACCTTTTTTATTTGAGGAATCTAGCTGTTTTTGCGCATTTCTTCCACAGTCTTGGTGCGCAACCTGGCAGCGCCCCTTGTCTCTTTTGTGGGCAGCAGCGGGCCGGCTAGGCGTTTTTTTGCCTCTGTTATGGCCTGAGTATACTGGGGTAGCAGATGTTCACATGCTACCAGCATCTCGTCTACCATCTGGTCTATCTCTGGAGGAGTACACACCGCGCCGGTTAGTGGGTCCATCATCATTGCCTGGCGCAGTAGCATAATATCACCACTAACTGCCGCCTCAACAGAGAGCCGCTGCACCCACACGCTTTGGGAGCATATTGCCGCTGCACCCAGCGGTAAATCGCCCACTATGGGTATAGATATGCCATTAGCATCTACATAGCCTGGTACTTCTACTATACATTCGTCTGGCAAGTTGGTAATGCAGCCGTTGTTCATTACATTAAAATGCCCACGGTAAACCCGCCCGGTTTCCAGCCCTTCTATTATATAAGAGCCGTGCTCTTGACTGCGGGACTTGGCTATATATTCTTTGGGCGGCTCATTAAGCCACTTGGGGAAGTCTTCTTCAAACCAGTTGCGGCCTTCTGTACATATGCGCAGGTAGCCGCCGGTCTCGCCGTTTATCCAGGTGCCTAGGTCTATCCAGTTCATGATTTCTTCTGGGCGCTTGCGGTACCACGCTACATATTCAGACAAATGCCCGTTAGACTCTGTAGAGTAATATCCAAAGCGGCGCAGCATGTCTATGCGCACTTTTTCGGTCTTAGAAAGTTCCGGGTCTTTTTCATATGCTTCCAGCAGCTTGCCTGTAAGGTCTTCGCCGTTATGTTTTATGGAGATATACCAGGTCTGGTGGTTGATACCTGCGCATATTATGTCCACATCTTTTTGCTCATACCCAAGAGCCCGCGCTATCTGCCAGTGACCGTGCTGTACGCCGTGGCATAGGCCAATAGTGTGCACACCGCCGTATTTGTTGGCGGCCCATGTCATCATGGCGTTGGGGTTGGCGTAGTTTAGCATTATCGCACCCGGGGCAGATACTTCGCGTATATCTTTACAAAAATCCAGCATTGCCGCTATTCCGCGCTGGCCGTACATTATGCCGCCGGCCGCCAACGTGTCACCTACGCACTGGTCTACACCATATTTTAGCGGGATTTCTATATCGCTTTCGAAGGCCTCTAGCATACCTATACGCACACAGTTAATTACGTATTTTGCGCCTTTTAACGCGCTGCGTCTATCTGTTGTGGCGTGGATTTTTTTGTTTATGCCGTTACTTTCTAGGTCGCGCTGGCATAGCTGTGTTACCATGTCCAGGTTGTGCTGGTTTATGTCTGTAAATGCAATTTCTATGCCTTTAAATTCCGGCACAGACATTACATCTGTAAGCAGTGTACGGGTAAAGCCTACACTCCCTGCACCTATAAATGCGATTTTAAACATGATAGCCTATTTCCTTTATTTCTGTTTTTATTTCTTCCAAGGTTATTGTTTCGGGGTTAAAAACTATGTCTACTGTTTTCTTTTTTGCCGAAGCTTTTACGGCTTTAACACCTAAATCAGACAGGGCGTTGGTTACAGCTTTCTCGCAGTGGGCACATGTCATGCCTTCTACCTCTAATGTGATTTTTTGCATTACTGGCCTTCCTTTCGTATTAGGAGTTTGTCGAGTGCATGATACCATATTTAGGACAGATTGAAAAAGCCACCCAATGGGAGTGGCTTTTGTGAAATAATTATATACTACTTCTTGCCTTTAAGCTGCTCTTGGAACTCCTCGTAGCTTGGCAATTTTACACCTTCTACATTGGCGGCCCGTATTATAATGTTATAGGCTTCTTCGACAGTTTCCGCACGACCTACATATTCTGCAAGCAAAGTAAGTATTACTTTTGTCTCGTATGCCACTGTGCATCATCCTTCCTTGGGCTATTGATGTAGCACTTCCATCATGGTGTGATTATATCACCGATGCACATGATATTCCATAGTTTGTCTTTCATTTAAGTCGCAATCAGACAGTGTAAAACATGTTCTGGCTCATTTGCCAGCTTGCAGGGTTACTTTCTGGGTGTGTACCGCAATTGAAGCGCGTAAAATATACGCAGTTACGGCAATCACTTGCAGGGTTTAAACTGTGTGCCACATAAGCAGACTGGGAAGGGCGGAATTTTTTACAACGCATGAGTTAATCCTCCTGGGGATGAAATGGTTTTTAGTATTATTCCCCATTTTCATGCGTGTTATTATAATCTCCCTTAGCAAACACCACCCACTTGCTAAGCACATAATTACCCATAACCTGGATAACAATTATAGTTAATAATCTCATAAGCATCTCATGAAAACCCAACACATCTACCAATAACACCATAGCCAACGTGTCCACGACAGATGTAAACACACGAGAGCCGCCAAACTTCACAAGCTCAGGCACCAACACACCTGTCCTCCAACTGGTTGATTCAAACACAAATATCTTATTGGTTACAAAAGCCAAGATAATAGACAGCGCACTAGAAACCGCAGTTGCCCACGCAGTACTCATACTAAAATAAAAACTAAGTAAAATATAACCGCCAAGCCCCACAACCGTAGTAACGCCACCAAAAAATAAATAGCTGACAGTCTCATAGGTCAATAAATGACTAAACCGCTTGGGTATAAATATGCTTAAAATTTTAGTTAACAGGCCTATTATCCAGTCGATTATCGTCTTCATTTTGCCCCACAATTTCCATAATTATATATGTTGGCCGGTTTTTAATTTCATCATAAATCCGGCCAATGTATTCGCCCATAAGCCCAAGAATCATAAGCACAATACCTTGGGAAAACAGCACCACCCCTACAGTAGTAGCCCAGCCGCTAATTAACATATCAGTAAAAAACCGCTGGTAAACAATAACCACCAGGTAAATAAAACTTACCAGTGATATAAAAAACCCAAGGGTAGTAGCCAGTTTAAGCGGCTTATAAGAGAATGCCGTAACCGCATCCAGTGCAAAAGAAACCATTTTCCTAAACGGGTACTTAGTCTTCCCTGCAAAACGCTCCTCGCGTACATATTCTACGGCTACCTGCTTAAAACCTACCCAGCTCACCAATCCGCGTATATAGCGGTGTTTTTCTGGTAAACGGCTCACGGCATCGCATACACGGCGGTCTATTAAGCGGAACTCGCCCGTGTCTGGTGGCAAGTCCACAGTTGTTAGCCGCCTTATAAACCGGTAAAAAAACTTGGCTGTAATCTTCTTAAACCAGCTTTCACCCTTGCGTTTGACCCGCTTGCCATAGGCAACATGGTAGCCTTCTTTCCAGCGGGCAGCCATTTCTGGGAAAAGCTCCGGCGGGTCTTGCAAGTCTGCGTCAATCACAAATATGGCTTGCCCGCGTACATTGTCCATCCCGGCGGTTATTGCCGGCATATGTCCAAAGTTACGGGAAAAGTTTATTAGTCGCACATTGCTATCCGTCGCACAAAACCCTGCAATAATCTCCGCAGTCTTGTCGCGGCTGCCATCGTTTACAAAAATCAGCTCATAAGTCTCGCCCATACCTTGCATGACCGCAGTCAGGCGTTTATAAGTCTCACCTATAACTTCTTCCTCATTGTAGGCGGGTATTACCACAGAATATAACGGCATATCCACAAAATCACCTCTAAATCATGTGCCAGCGCGGCAGCCACTGCAAGTAAGTGCGTACAAACTCTGGCGAAATTGGCAACCCGCTAAGCACAGGATAAAACAAAGCAAACAGCGCTACAACAACAAACGCGTACGCCACAGCAACACCGGGCCTTTTTACATAATTCTTAAACACCCAAGCAATAAACAATACTATAAATGGCACACTGGGGAAGAAGTGATATATCCACGTAAGTCTAGCAATCCCAACCCATGGCAAAAACTGTGCCCAAAAAGCCACAAGCAGGAAAAAGATATCATTATCAACTTTCCTGATAACTATAAAACCTACGATATAAGCGGTAGCCGCAACCCTAAAAATTACAGGCCAGCCGTTCCATGGCAGCAACTGCGCAACAACAGCCACCCACAACAATACATTGTGTATATCTACGGTAGCTGGCTTTCTTTCTGTGCGGCGCAAATCGCTGCTTCCAAACGCGGATATAGCTTTGCTTATAATCCCGGTGTCCATAGCATAAAAAAGTACAAAGCCAATAGCTGCAAACCCACCCCACCACACTGCCGGGTTCCCAAAAGAGCTAATACCGGACCGTGTGCCAGGGGCAATACCTGCATTGGCGTACAAGAATATAGGCCTAAGATTAAGCGGCCACTCCCACCAGACACTCATAAACGGGTGGAAATCTACATCCAGGTGGGCATGATAGTTATACATGCCAAGCTGGTTGTTCCAAACCGTGCGTATCCAGCTAAGGTCTTGCTGGTACCCCACCATAAACGGGATATAACTTACAAGATAAATCACGAGTGGTATAACAATGAAAAATGCGAAGCACGAATAAAAGATAGTAGTAGCCTGCTTACGGTCACGTAAATACAAGCGGTACAAAGCCGGGAAGAAAAGGACCGGCAACCCCAAAACCGCATACACTCCCTGCCACTTAGAAGCAACAGCAAGCCCCACGCTAATCCCGCAAAGCAGCAAAATCACAAGCTTGCGCCGCAAGGAGTCACGTTCGACCCCATGTATAAACAGGTATATAAAGAAGTACATAGCAATAACAAAAAACGTAACATATGAATCGATGGTCGCAAGCCTAGTCTGGGCAAAGTGCATGAAGTCGAACGTAAAAATAGTAGCAGCAAACAGCGCCCAATTATTAGATTTTAGCAAGAACCTCGCGAACGCATATATAAGTGGTACCATTAGTACCCCAAACAGCGTACCCGCAAACCTCCACCCAAAAGGAGTCATGCCAAAGGCCCTAACACCCATTGCAATAAAGTTTTTACCCATATGCGGGTGGGTGTTTTCCCATGGCCTAAGTCCATGTATAAACTCGTACGCCGCGCGGGGGTGGAAAATTTCATCAAAATATGCAGAGTTCATAAAATTGCTGTACAAGGGCACCCACTGCTGCTCATCTACAAGGGCCTCAGCACCGGGGGTTATGCCGTGTATTGGTATAAGCTCCCTGTCTGGCCCACGGAAGGCAACCTCTTGCATCCTAAACCCGTTAGTCCACTCTGTTATTGGGCGTATACGTATATACTGCGCAAAGAAATCCCTATGCGCTATAGCCCAATAAAACGTATCTGTATGGGATGGGGTAAATATTTCTGGCGGGCTCCAATAAACGCCATCCATAGATGTCTCAAAGGTAAAGTTGGAATAGTGCGCGGCCCCCATACGGTACATGAAGGTTGTTATATGCCTAGCCACTCCAAAGTCTATAATGGCTTCTTCACCTATTGGCGGTGTCCATGGAGTTGTATTTTGTTCGTCTATAATGGCATCTGCACCGGCAGATATGCTGTGTATTGGTATAAGCTCCCCATCTGGCCTGCGGAAGGCTGCATCATGCATGATAAACCCGCTGGTCCCGGCACTGGTGGGCCTTATCCGCACAAACCGTACATCCCCGTGCATATACCTGCTTACCCAGTTATATGCGTCTGTATACGCTGGTGTAATTGTTTCGGGGTGGCTCCAGTTAGCATGGTCAATAGATGTTTCTACAGTAAACGAAACATCATGTCCCGCTCCCATCCGAAACTGAAACTCAGAAACATGCTGTATGTCCCCAAAGTCTATTACGGTAGCCTCACCTACATGCGGCACCCATGAGGTCTGAGGCGCGTTTAAATCTCCCAACCGTGTAAATGCTATTATTGAGTACACAATTATTAATATAAATATATATGCATAGTCACGGCGCTTCATAGGGGGTGGGTCTACAACTATGGGCGGCTCGTCTAGGTGAGGTTTTTTGTGGTGCTTGTCCTTGTTGGATGCCACACCTTGCCTTTGGCTGGTTTTGCCAGCCGTATCACGTAGCGGCTGTTTGCTTTTGGCCGCCATAATCTCGGCTCGTTCCATCCATCTTGTAGCAACCAACATAAACAGTATCACTCCCCCTATAACCACATTTGCAAAAGAAAGTATAGGCCCGCTAACAGCAAGCACACCTGACCCATGTGCGCCAGCCCTTAGCCAGCGCAATATCTCCGTACAATTGAAAAAGTACGTAACAGACAATGCACCATAAATCCCAAGCCCCCATTTTTCACGGGTCTGGACAAAGTACAACAGAAAGAAAATAAGCGCCGGGAAAAGATACCGCTCGTGCATCCTAACCGAGAATATAAATATAAGCGCCAAAAGTGCCCCTACAATAAAAAAATAGTGCCTGCCGCCATACCGGGTATGATCCCGGTAAAGGGCGGCAATGGCACCAACAACCAATGCAATAACAATAGCAACACCAGCAACAACATGATGCGGCTCCATATGTCTCCAGCTATAGCCTATATTATGGATAAGCCCCCAAAAGTTAAAGGCATTGACAGACGTAAACGGGTATGTCCCCAAGCCGCCAGTATACAAGCGTACTATTGGCATGATATTTATACCTTGTGCAAAGGGAAGCATAAGTAAAACCATAAGCACAGCAGATGCAAAAATGGCAATACCCAGCCACGCCCATGCAAATGGCTTTATTTTAATGCCATGTTGCCTCCTGTCCCAAAGGGCAAACCCAATAGTGGGGTGCGCCCAGTTACCGGTTGTAGCTTCCTCATCAGGGTTGGCCCACAGCACAACGCGATTCTTGTTTCCATTTGTGTCTGTTTTTACAAGGTTATCCATCAAATATGCAAACGCGGAGTATAAATACACCGGCGCAAGGAATAGAGATTGCGCCTTAACAATAATGGCCACACCAAACAGCAAATACGAGGCCAGAAGTTTTTTCTCGCGTAGCAGCAAAAGAGATAGTAGTAAAAATACGGTAAACAATGACTCTACTTGTCCCCAGACAGAGGATATTAATATAACCGCCGGGTTAAGAACCCATAGCGCAGACATTATAAGCGCCCTTTTTGTGACCTCAAGCGTTAAATCGCCTGGTTTTGCCACACTCCGTGGCCTTACAAGGTAGCCAAATGCTGCAACACGATAGATGATATACCCAACACCTAAGTCTGCCAGCATAGCAGGCAAAAATGTAAAAAAGTTAAGCATGGGGGATAGCCTATCCCACGCAAACCAGTCGCTTAACGCGCCAATAATATACAAATAATACAAAAACCCAGGCGGGTAATCGCAAAAATGGACGGTATAGTAGAACTGGCTAAAGCCAACAGAATACAAATGCTGGCCCCAAAATTGAAAAAGATTTACATCGCTATCAAACATAAAGCCCGACTGAAACGACATCACCCGCACAATAATGCCAATAAACAGCAACCCTACTATATAGAATTTATTTGGTATCTCCATGCTGCTATACCTCCAACTTCTTTAACCCAATAGCCAACCGTTGCAGGCTTTCGTCTTTGCCCAAAAGCTCGGCAATTTCGGTAGCGCCGCAGGGGGTGGATGGCTTGCCAGACAGGGCTGTGCGTAGTGGCCACAGTATCTGCCCTTTAGTGTAGCCATTTTCTTCTGCTTTTATGGCTACGGCTTCACCAATGGCGGTATGGTTCCAGTCGCAAAGGGTTTCCAATGAGGATATAGCCAGCTTTAGGGTTTCACGGGCAATATCTGGGTTGGTTTTCATTTTCTTGTGGGTGTATAGCTCAATATCGTACTCGGGCAGGGCATCTATGAAGTCTACCAACTCGCCGCATTCGTTAACCAAAGACACACGTGGCTGGGTTATGACAGCCAGGCGGTTATAGTCGGTGCCGGGTTTTTTTACGGCAGCTTGCAAGTATGGTAATGCCATAGCCGCAAACACTTCCGGAGGGAGTGCTTTTACATGCTCGCCGTTAACCCAAGTGAGCTTTTTTACATCATAAGTTGAAGGTGATTTGCTGATATTGGTAGCATCAAAAACTTGCGTAAGCTCATCCAATGTAAAAATTTCTTTGTTATCTGGCGGGCTCCAGCCAAGTAGGGCAGCATAGTTTACAATTGCTTCTGGTAAGAAGCCCATGTCTATGAGCTGTGGGATGGATATGGCACCGTTACGCTTCCCTAACTTTTGACCTGCGTCGTTTTGTAGTAGTGGTAAATGAACAAAGCGCGGCAATGGCCAGCCCAATGCTTCATACAAGAGTGTATATTTGGGGGTAGAGGTAAGATATTCGCATCCCCGCGCTATATGGGTAATTGCCATGGCGTGGTCGTCTATTACATTTGCGAAATTGTATGTTGGCATACCGTCAGATTTTAGTAATATCTGGTCTTCTAACTCGTTGTTATCTATGGTTATGTCTCCATATACTTCGTCATGAAATGTTGTTTTGCCTTCCGGGATTAGCTGCCGGATAACATATGGTTCAGACAAGATTCGTGAGGCAATTTCCTCTTTGGGAAGATGCAAGCAGTACCGGTCGTATTTCATGATACCCCGTTCGTCTGCAAGGCTGCTAAGCCTTTGTTTTGTGCAAAAGCAATAATAGGCTTGTCCGCTTTCTATTAGCCGCAGGGCGGGTGGCAGGTAATCTGCTTTGCGCTGGCTTTGGATATACGGGCCATAATCGCCGCCTATACCCGGCCCTTCGTCGTAGTTTAGCCCGGTAAGGCGTAGGGTTTCTAGTATTGCGTCTTCTGCGCCTTCTACATAGCGCTGCTGGTCTGTGTCCTCTATGCGTAAGATGAAAGCGCCGTTTTCGTGCTTGGCTATCAAGTATTCGTATAAAGCCGTGCGCAAATTACCGATATGCATAAAACCGGTGGGACTGGGTGCGTAACGTGTGCGTACCATTTTATTATCTCCTTTGTAAAGGTAATTCAAAATCAAGTCGCTTTTTGCGATATGGGACATTCTAACAGAATCATCAGCCAGGATACAACTGCCTAGTAAGCCAAAGCGAAGCCATAACACCAGAAAAGTTGGCAAGAAGCGCCCCTGTTAGGGTATGGCGTGTCTTTGTTATCTTCACACTCATGAAATATATGCTCATGGTATAAAACACCGTTTCGGTACTGCTCATCATAATAGAAACAAACCGCCCCATAAAGGAGTCCGGCCCGTAACGCTCGAATAAGTCTAATAATAGCCCCGTCGCCGCGGATGATGAAACAAGCCGCATAAGTGTGAGAGGTACGGCCTCTGTTGGGTAGCCTAGTCTTGTGGTTAGCGGCGATATAAACGCGCCCAGCAAGTCCAATGCCCCAGATGCACGCAGCATTCCTACGGCTATCATAAGGCCTATAATGGTAGGGGCTATGTTAAGCACCGTGCCAAAGCCTTCCTTTGCTCCGGTTATAAAATGGTCGTAAACCGGCATCCTTCGCAAAAAGGCATATGACAATATAGCTGCGAAAGTCAGGGGCACTATTAAATCCGATAAAAATAGCAACCAACTCATGGTTTATCAAAGCCTTTCTATATGCACCAATAATACATGTACATGGTGAAGTCGTTACAAAACACGTTACAGCTTAAACCGTTCTAGTATCTTACAAAAGGCAACCGCTACAACTGTTGTTGCAAGGGTAATAATAAGTCCCGGGCCAATAATTTCTGACGGGTTAACAGAGTTGTATTGTGCCCGGTAAGCAACAACACTTATCGTGACCAACTGCAGACTAGACATATTAATAACCATAAACATCCGCATAGAGCGCGTGGCCGTGTCCTTGACACGGTTTTCTTTTTGTAAAACTTTCATGGCTCGTAACCCGCTGGGGGTAGCGGCCCAACCCAGCCCTAGGATGTTGGCTATGAAATTAGTGGCAATAGGTTCATGTGCTGGATGGTCACGTCCTAAGTCAGGAAAAAGATAACGTAGTATTGGTTTTGATTTTTTGGCCAATGACTCCACAAGCCCTGCTTTATCTGCTACGGTTAAGAGCCCCGTCCACATGCTAAGCACACCCAAAATTGTTATACAAAGCATTATCGCTTCGCGGGCAGAGTCTATTGCGGCACTGGTCATTGCCGGGATATTGCCAGTAAAAGCAGCTACGATTATGGCTAAAAGAATCATGCCGCCCCATATGTAGTTAAGCATACAGTTCACCTCAGTAAATGGTATTCGCCTAATGCCATGTACATTCCCGTATCCTATAAACCGACATTAATGCACGCAAATGCCCATAAAAAGCCTCTTTACACCGCAAAAGCCTTTGTTTATACTTATCGGAACATATTGTGAAGTACATATACCTAGGGGGATCGCCATGAGAATCGAAAGAATAAGCGAGACACAGATGAAATTTGTACTAATGAATCACGACCTTGAAGAACGAGATATAAATATAAGCGAGTTATCTCATTCGTCGGAAAAAACTCAAGAACTGTTTAGGGAAATCATGCAATTGGCTCAAGAAGAAGGGTCTTTCTCATCCGACCATACCCCTTACCTTATAGAAGCAATGCGAGTAGGGGTAGATTGCCTAACAGTACTGGTGACAAAGATGGATGCCGCTGACCTAGAGCAACGTTTTAGTCTAATCCCATCCGCTAAAGGCCGGTGCCGTTTTAAACGCAATAATTTCATAGAGCAGCAGGATTACCCGGGGGAAGACAGCCAGGTTGTATTTTCTTTTGAAGTGCTGGATATGGCCGCAACTGCCGCAAGCGCAATAAA
>WQVY01000055.1 GCA_009785605.1 Defluviitaleaceae bacterium
CATAGCATTCTTCTAATAAATACTGCCGCAGACTTTCATGGGTCTGCTCTTTGTCCCAGGGGCAGCCGTTTTCGCCCAGCAGGATATCCATTATATTAAGGAAGCTTTCAAATTTCATGGTCCGTCTCCTGTCTATGATTTGATATGCAGCCGGTAAAACCAGCTTTCGACATGCTTGTACACTCTTGCTTACGCATGTAATCTTACATATATAATGTAGTAATTTCAAATATGCGATATTTCACAGGATGCACTATAAATATTTATATAAAGCTAGTATATGTCACCCGCTATGGAAACCGGTTTACTAATCCCATATTTTGAAGTAGAATCAACAAAAATGCAAAATATAAGATATAAGAGGTGACCCCATGGTAAAACAATACACCAAAGCAGCCTGGCAATATTTTAACGAGGGCGTATGGATGCAAGAAGTAAACGTTAGGGATTTTATACAGCGCAATGTGACCCCCTACCACGGTGATGCAACATTCCTTCAGGGGCCAACAAGCGATACACAAACCCTGTGGGCAAACGTGTGCGAGCTTACCAAGCAAGAAAACGAGAACGGTATCCTGGATGTAGAAACAAAAATCCCCAACAGTATTACCTCACATGGCCCAGGATATATAAATAAGGAAAAAGAAAAAATTGTAGGCTTGCAAACAGACAAACCCCTAAAGCGCGGTATTTTCCCAAACGGCGGCATAAGGGTTATCCAAAAAGCATTAGAATCCTACGGTTACAAGCTAGACACTACAACAGAAGAAATATATACAAAATACCGCAAAGCCCACAACGACGGGGTTTTTGATGCGTATACCCCAGAGATGCGTGCTGCCCGTTCTTCTGGCATTATTACCGGCTTGCCTGATGCATATGGCCGCGGCCGCATAATAGGCGACTACCGCCGGTTGGCCCTATACGGCACGGCATTATTAATAGAAGACAAAGAGCGCCAGCTAGAAAGAATGGACGTTTCCTGGCTAGAAGAAAAAACAATCCAACAACGTGAGGAGTTGAACGAGCAAATCCGTTCCCTTCACCAGTTGGAGGAAATGGCAGCAGCATATGGCTGCGACGTAAAACAGCCCGCCAAAAACGCCCAGCAAGCTATACAGTGGACGTATTTTGCGTACCTTGCCGCCGCAAAACAACAAGACGGTGCCGCAACATCGCTTGGGCGCGTGGCCACATTCTTGGATATATATATAGAGCGCGACCTCAAAAACGGTGTAATATCCGAAGCACAAGCACAAGAATTAATAGACCATTTTGCAATGAAACTACGCATGATACGCTTCTTGCGTACACCAGAGTACAACGCGCTTTTTTCCGGTGACCCGACATGGGTAACAGATGCTATAGGCGGCATGAGCGAGTCCGGCGAGACATTGGTAACAAAAAACTGCTATAGGTTAATCCACACACTATACAACCTAGGCCCAGCCCCAGAGCCCAACCTAACAGTGCTTTGGAGCGTAAACCTGCCAGAAAATTTTAAGCGCTTTTGCGCCCAGGTAAGCATAGACACAAGCTCCCTCCAGTACGAGAGCGATGACTTAATGCGGGGCTACTGGGGCGACGATTACGCAATTGCGTGCTGTGTAAGTGCCATGAGGCTGGGTAAGCAGATGCAGTTTTTTGGCGCAAGAGCCAACCTTGCCAAGGCCCTGACCTATGCCATCAACGGCGGCAAAGACGAAAAAACCGGCCAACAAATAGGGCCAGAGTTTGCACCCATAATGTCCGAATATCTAGATTATGACGAAGTTTATCGCAAGATGGACCAGGTGTTGGAATGGCTTGCGACTTTGTATATCAATACACTCAACATCATCCACTACATGCATGACAAGTACAATTACGAAAGTATCCAATTTGCGCTGCATGACTTAGAAATCTTGCGTACACATGCCTGCGGCATAGCAGGGCTTAGTGTTGTGGCTGATTCGCTTTCCGCTATCAAGCATGCCAAGGTCAAAACCGTGCGCAATGCAGACGGCCTAGTTGTAGACTATATAATAGAAGGCGAATATCCCGCCTTTGGCAATAACGACGAGCGGGTAGACACCATAGCCAACGGCTTGGTCAAGGAATTTATGCAAAAACTGCAAAAGCAGCGTGCGTACCGTGACGCGGTGCCAACCCTGAGTGTACTAACCATCACATCCAACGTGGTATACGGCACAGCCACAGGCGCCACCCCAGACGGCCGCAAAGAGGGCCAACCCTTCGCGCCGGGGGCCAACCCTATGCACGGCAGGGATACCAAGGGCGCTGTTGCGTCTATGGCCAGTGTTGCTAAGCTGCCATACGAATATTCCCAGGACGGCATAAGCTACACATTCTCTATAGTACCCAGGGCACTGGGCCAAACCAGGGACGAGCGTCAGGAGAATTTATCCTCGTTAATAGACGCATATTTTAGCGACAACGGGCACCATATCAATATTAATGTATTCGAAAAAGAAACACTCCTAGACGCGATGGAGCACCCCGAGAAATACCCACAACTAACAATACGGGTTTCGGGATATGCTGTTAACTTTATAAAGCTGACAAAGGACCAGCAACTCGAGGTTATACACAGGACTTTCCATGAGCGGTTATAACGAATTAAATGAGAAACAGTCCAGCCCGAGCCGAAATAGCGGACGCTTCAACGCTTTTCGGCGACAGGCTGGACTTATTTCGAATTAATTCGTTTCAAATAACGCGACAAGAGATAAATGAGGATTAACAGCTATGCTTGATATGAATAAAGCCGGGCATGTGCATTCTATTGACACATGCGGCATGGTGGACGGGCCGGGGATACGCTACTTGCTGTTTTTATCTGGCTGCCCGCTAAGATGTAAGTATTGCCACAACCCCGACACATGGGAAAGGACATCCGGCAAGATTATGACCGTCGGGGAAATACTCACGGATATCAAGCGGTATAAGTCATATATGAAATTTTCTGGTGGCGGGGTTACGGTTTCTGGCGGCGAGCCGCTTGCCCAGGCGGTATTTCTTGAAGCACTGCTTAGGGCTTGCAAGGACAGTGGCTTTCACACGGCAGTTGATACTTCTGGTTACGCATCCAGGGTCAATGCCGGGCGGGTCTTGGCTCATACGGACTTGGTACTTTTGGATATCAAGTCCATAAACCCCGAAACATACAAGAATCTAACAGGCGTGCCCATAGACCGTACGCTTCGGATGTTGGAACTTTGCCACAAGCTAGGCCGCAAAGTATGGGTAAGATATGTACTAGTACCCGGGCTGACAGATGACATAAATGACATACAGCACCTGGCCGAGTATTTAAAGCCTTATGACAACATAGAGCGGATAGATGTCGTGCCCTTCCACAAAGTAGGCGAATACAAATGGCAGGATTTAGGGCTTGATTATGACCTTGCAGACACGCAGCCACCAAGTCAGGAGCTGTTGGAGCTGGCAATCAGTATTCTTTCCTATCAAAAACCAAGCTCCCAGCCATAAAGAACACAACGCCGTATGCCACAACTATCACAAGCATATGCAGCATACGCGAGGCCGCCGGTGTTACACCAATCCAGAGCCGGTGCCACCCCAAAAATGAAGTAAACAACAACTCAGACAATATAGGAAAAAAAACCGGCAATACACTCATCGCAAGATATACAACCACAAGCAAAAACATTATTAGGCTGCTGCTGCGCCCAAGCAGTGCAATAAGGGCCGCAAACGCCGCAAGCACCGCCAAGGTAGGAATAGTAAGCGCATAAGATGCCAACGCCCGCACCAGCGCATCCATACCAAGCCCACGGCCCAATGCCTGGTGCAAAATCGTGCTTACGGTAAATACACAAGCCAGGTATATCGTTATATATGTCATGACCGCCACAAGCTTCGCAGCATAAAGTTTCCAACGCTCTACCGGGCGGCAAATCATGGCTTTCATTGTATGCTCTGCCGCTTCGGTGGTGATAAGGTCTGTCACACCCATAAAAATTAATAACGGGAATAATATCTGCAAGAAAAACGGCAACACACCCATGGGCGTGGGTGCCAAAGCAACAAATATACCGCCGTGCTGCCCTATTAGGCCGGAGGCGATACTACCCAGCACCGCCCATGCGATACATATAACAACACCAATTATAAGAAACGCAATATATTTCTTGCGTCTAACCAGTTTATCTGTCTCATTGAGATATGCCGCCACAAATGCCGTCATATAGCAAATCCCCCTTGCCTTCCCCGCTTCACTGCATCAATAAAAAAATCCTCCACACTGCTAAAGGACTGTAGAACTTCATGTATATTGTCTATGGCCAGCATCTTGCCGCCATGCATCACAGCTACATGCGTGGCGCATTGCTGTATCTCGTTGGCCAAGTGAGATGACACTAGTACCGCAGAGCCCCCTGCGGCGGCGGCTTTTATTACATCGCGCACCAGCAACATGCCTTCTATGTCCAGCCCGTTTGCAGGCTCGTCCAAGATAAGCAACTCTGGGGACGATAGTAATGCCATCGCCAACCCAACACGTTGCCGCATACCCAAGCTTAAGGAGCGCACCTTATCTTTGCGGTACCGGTACATTTCTACCATTTCTAGTACTTCATTGATACAGCTTTCGTCTACATGCGAATAAAACCTTGCGGCAAGCCGCAGGTTTGTGAGTACCGTTGTATGCTCGTACAAGGCAGGGGCCTCTATTAGGCAGCCGGTATGGCGCACGGCTTTCTCGTGCTGGTTAATGGCATCAATACCGCATATGGTTATCTCGCCGCTGTTGACTTTTATAAGTCCAGCAATGGCTTTCATGGTTGTGGTCTTACCGCTGCCGTTGGGGCCAAGCAACCCCAAAACTTCGCCTGGCAAAAGGGCGAAAGATATATCTTCCGCCCCGCGCCCGTTTTTATATAGTTTTGTTACGTTACTAAGCTGCAGCACCATTTATGGGTACACTCTAGTCTTGCTGCTTTCGTCTTGCCCCAGGGCTTGACGTATATGTTGCACGTCTGTGGGCCAGCGGTTGGTTATGCTGGCCAGGTCAATATTACCGTCTTCATCAAGGGTAAAGAAAACTTGGTTGTGCATACGCCCAAAATACTCCTCAAGTATCTCCTGTGCCCCTTCAAATGGGTTTACAGGCACAGTTGTGCCAATATCAAAAAAGCGCAGTGCACCTTCTACCTCAACCACATGGGTGTCCCCTAAGATATTTTCTATAGTAGCCCTGCCCAAGAAACTTACATACAGGAGGTTACCGTATCCATCTATGTCTGCATGGCCCTGTATGCGGTCTATTGCAAGGTCACGTATGGGGACTTCTAGTGTGTGGTTAAAGTCTTCCCTTGCGCGGCTTGTATCGGCCCATCTTAGCTGCTCGTCTATTGCTATATTAATAATAAGACGCACGGCTTCTGGTAGCTGGCTCTCTGTAATTGCGCCGCTTATACGGCGGATATCGTCGCCTTGGGCGCTCATTGTTAGGTTGTTTTTTAAATCGCCAACAAAAAGGTCAATTGCCAGCTCTGCAAGCCTTAGGTAGTTAGAGTCGCGGCCGGCCTGGCCAAACATGACATAACCTACTGAATTGTGCATCAAGTTTTGGCCGGGCTGTGCCCGCTGGGCAAAATGCCACTGTACAACGTTGTCATCATACAATTCATCGCTTTGCCTAAAGGTAATCGGGTTTAATCTAAAATCTGGGGTGGTATAGCTTATGCGGTAGCCACCTTCACGGTTGCTGACCATGCTAAGCATACTTTCGCTGTCTACATAGTTCCTTATACTGCTTTGCTCAAGCACTTGACCGTCTACCCGTATAACAAACTCACCCTCTACAGAATAATTCTCATAGAAAAGTGCGTTAATTGCCGCGTTTTTTAGGTTTTCGTAAGGCGAGCCGTTTATAGCCGAAACAGTAAGTGCCCCTATAAGCATAACTGCCGCTATAACCAAACATATTGCCCGTGTTGAGATACGTTTTTTCATATTATTCCTCCCTTATGTGCCAACATAAAATCCTTTGTATTATACGGCCAAAATTGACTTGTGCGCAAGTGCGTGATAGTGTATGGCACGACATATTATAGCAATTTATATACCTAACACGCAGTTTGACTAGCCCAGAATGGAGACTCGTATGCGTATAATTGCCGGGTCGGCCAGGCGCACCCCACTAACCGCACCAAAGGGAACCGACACGCGCCCCACAGCAGACCGTGTGAAGGAAAATTTATTTAATATTCTTATGCCCTATATAGCAGGTGCTAGGTTTTTGGATTTATTTTGCGGAAGCGGCGCTATTGGCATAGAAGCACTGAGTAGAGGTGCTGAGGAAGCTGTGTTTGTAGATACCTCCAGAGACGCGGCAAATACCGTATCTGCCAACTTGACCCGTGCCAAGCTTACTGGCCGCGTACTAACTATGTGCGCTTTAGCTGCAATACCCATGCTGGCTAGGGAAGATAAAGTATTTGACATCATTTTTATGGACCCGCCATATAGTCAAGGGTTAACGACCCAGACGCTGGATGCCTTACTCAAGAGCCCCCTTTTGTCGCCCACGGGGCTGGTAGTTGCCGAAATTGGCGCAGATGAAGAAGCACCCGAACTTGGGCTAACTTTACAAGATATAAGGGCATACGGCAGTGCTAGGCTACTTTTTTATAGTTGACTTCTAAGGATTTATTTGAGAATAAGATTTAATATTGGTATCAGAAAGTAGTTGAACCTATGAGTGCCATATATCCAGGCAGTTTTGACCCTGTAACCAACGGCCATATAGATATAGCCCGCAGAAGTGCACGCATTATGGGCCACCTGATAGTTGCCGTACTAGACAACCCCCACAAGAAGCCCCTGTTTAGCGTGAGCGAGCGGGTAAGCCTGCTACGCGACGTGTTTAGTAGAGATAGTAATATAGAAGTGGATTCGTTCACGGGGCTACTGGCAAACTATGCACAAAGTAAGAATATACAGGTGATTATCCGCGGTATTCGCGGGCCAGAAGACTTGGTAAAAGAGACACCATACGCAGTTTGGAACAATCAACTGGCTAAAGGGCTTGCACAATCCCTAGAAACCTTGTATTTTACTGCTAAACCAACCCTTGCACATATATCCTCTAGTATTGTTAAAGAAGTAGCAGCTTATAGCATCCCCAGCGGGCAACATGATGCAGTACTAGCTCAAGCTGTACCACCCACCGTACACGAGGCTTTGAAAGTAAAGTTTAGCAAATAATGTTTATATAGAAAATTCACATAAGAGAGGGAAAGCCATGGACGCATTATTAGATTATTTAGATAACATAGAAGAGGTGCTGGATAAAAGTAAAGCCATACCCCTAACCGGGCGCGTTACCGTAGACAAAGAGCGCATACTGGACATTGTTAACGAGATACGCCTCAACCTGCCAGAAGATATCCGCTTTGCCCAGCGCATAGTGGGTGACCATGACAAAATCCTAGAAGACGCAAGGCACAGGGCCGCCAGCTTACTTGAAGACGCAAAAATAGAAGCAAAGTCCATGACCAACAACAACGAAATCTACCGCCGCGCGTCCGAGCAAGCCTCGGAACTAATGGAAGAAACCAAGCGCAGCGCCCGTGAAGTAAGGCTAAACGCCATGGACTATGCAGACGAGATACTAGAAAAAGCCGAGAACCAAATCCGCCAAACTATGGAAAACATGGAGCAGCAGCACCGTCGCATCATGGAGTACTACGAAGGCATAATAGATATTATTTATCAAAACCGCCAACAGTTAAGAGGAAGATAACACTGTTTTCGCTTCCCTGTAAATAAACAAGCCGGGCGCACCCGTAGTATTCTACGGTAATGCGCCCGGCTATTTTTGTGTTGCTGTACTACTCACGTACCTGCAAATGCTCGATAGGCTTCTTGGCCGTAATAACTACCGCACCCACAGCCGAACCAAAAGCTACCCCAGCCAGGTACATGCCAGATAGCATAAGCACCATATCAATACCGCGCCCCATTAATATGAGCGCAACAACGCCAATACATAGCCCAAGTAGGCATAGCAGCACCTGCTCTGCCCATGTTATAAAACCGGCTTTAAGCTTGCTTGCCCCAAGTACCCGCATTATTGCTGCGTTTTTTGTACCTTGAAGTACTATTATTAGCGCAATACCTGCACCTATTATTAGCGCAATGCCCACAGCAACGGGGTATAGCATTTCTAGTAGCAGCATGCTTTGCTCTAGGGAGTTTATTATGCTGTTTAACTCCCTGTCATATACAAAAAGGCTTAACTGCTGCATACCAAGTTCATCCGGTACCAAGGTAGGGTTGAGTATCAGCTCGAACGTTTCCCGTATCTGGCCTATCTCCCTGTTGTATGCCGGGTTTATGGCAAAGTCCATGGATATATATCGCACTTGCCATACATAGTGCTCAAGCACCATTAGGGGCATAAGCACTGCATCTTGCATATTTGCATGATGTATTTGCCGGTTGTGCACCCCAGCTATGACTACATATATGTGACTCCATGACCTGCGTCCGTCTTGCCTTCTTAGTCCAAGACTGTTGTAGCCCATTGCTGCATAGTCGCCCAATGTCAAGCCGCGTCTTTCTAATGTGTGAGACGACACTATAATTGGCACTATATCTCCGGGGGTATAGCTGGCTATATTAAAAGTGTCGGCGCAAAAACCCGGTGCAAAATCTATTTCTATGTTGCGCAGCCCGCCAGCCCTGGCACCTTGTGCATAGTCAAGCATTTCAAAATCGTGTGTATCGTCAAATACCCGGCCTGTCGCCGCTACATTATGAGCTTGCAAAAACATTTCTATATCATTTATCCCAAGTGCATGGTCAAAAGGTGCAATTTGGCTATGCATGTACCTGTTCCACCTTACAGATGCAGCATGGAAATACCCAATAAGGGACCGCCAAAACTCTGGCATGGTGCCATCTCGCAAGGGCAGTACAAATGTCTCCTCGAAGCCCGCTTCCATAAATGCCGAGTATATATACCCTGTGTTAAGAAACCTTTGTACTGTCACATGCCTTATATTGTCACCAATATAGTTGCCGCTGTGGGCTGCGGCGTGGTTTTGTGCAATTTCACCCCTGATAATTGTTGTCTCGTATATACGGTCTACTTCTGCTGCTGTACGGTCTATAGACTCTTGCAGCCACCCTAGCGTAATAATAAAAAACAACGTAACCGCCAGCCCAAGAACAGACTTTACAGGGGACCTGGTTATGTGGCGGCGTATCCAGCGCAAGCTACTAAAAACCCTATCTTTTGCGGAGCGTGATAGCTCCTGACGGGGTAAGTACATGTCCGTACTTGGACTTGGTGCAGTGGTTTCGCTGCTGCTAGTGTCTTTTACTTTGCCGGGGGCACTAACTGCGCCTTGCAACTGCATTAGCACTGGCAAGCGCAATATCCGTATACCCCCAAATGCAACCATAAGTATCATAAGTGCTAATACAATGGCCAACAAAGCAGCAAGCCAATACATACCAAGTTGTACATTCAAATCAATGTCTAGGCCAACCTCACGGCCATCTAACATGGGCCTGTCGCCAAACATTTCTTGCCAGCGTAGTTCATAGCCTGTTAGGGGGATGGCTTCCTCATAGGCTTCTTCGAATAGCACAAGTGTGTTTGTGGCCTCGTTTAAGGCAAAATGCCAAGCCGCTACCCCACCCAGTGCAATAGGCGGTATGCCAAATAATATGGCGGTGATTACTATCTGCCACATAATCCTTTTTGTGGACCGCCCAATAGCACGCATTATAGCTATCTCGCGGCGTTTTTGCCGCAGGTACAAGAAGGCAACAAGCCCCATCACCAGTATAAAAACAATCAAAAACAACACAAGATTAAAGGTTATTGTAAGCAATATAGGCGCAGCAGACAGCCAAAAGTTTGAAGAATCTACGAAGTACGTGACCAAGTCCATACCCAGGTCATATATTTGCCAGCGGTGCCCTTGATAAAAGTCATCCTCGTACCGCGAGTCTGCAAGCACAAAGCTGTACCATACATCCGGCACATAGTCTTGGCCAAGCTGTATCACGGGTAGCTCTACCCTACCCTGGACGCTTTGGCCGTACTCGTCATATGTGTCTCCCCACCCCCATCTCCGCCAATATACCCCTATATCCTGTGGCAGCACAGAGTTGGGTACAAACACAAACAAAGACTGTGCGGTATAGCGCGTTAGCTCCTCGAACACGGTAATACCTACTATTTCTAGCTCTACCGTGTGGGCATCATAAAAACGCTCTTGATAATTGCGGTCCATACGTATTAGTGGGGTCATGAAACTCCTAAGCCCTACTTGGCCTACAAAGTGCTGGTGCCTTGGTATGGTCACACTTATGGTTGACCCAAGTTCTAGCCCCCTGGCCCTGGCAAAGGTCCTGTCTATAACCGCTACGGGGTTTGCTGTTAGATAGTCGTTATGGTTAATTAGGCGGCCCTGGTGCAAGCGTATTGCACGGTCTGTTTCTGGCATGACCGTCATATCTGCTGTACCTTGTAGCTGGACACTGCTTTGGTCACGCCGCAGCATTTCCATCTCGGCAGGTATGTGGGACAAATACGGCAATGTAAAATCCACTTGCTGGCCGGTAGCAATTGGGTGAAACCATACTTGGTCTTCGGTTGTACCTTCTTCACATAGTGGCCACATCATTATCGTATTTGCAGAGTTGCCAATTGTCGGGAGTAGCGGGCCGTGGCGCCTGTCTGGCATAAACCTGCCGCGGGCACCCCTGGGGTACTCACGTACATATGCCCCACGTACCAGATACCGCTGCCCTACTTGCATGTACTGCACGGCATTGCGGTAGTTTTCTATGTTTCTAAGGATATACATTGTTACTTCTTGGCCTTCTATGGCATGTTCTGGGTAGCCAACCAGCACATCGCATATCTGCATGTGCACAACTGTGCCGCGTATAGCGGCATCACCATCAGGGTCTGATATCCTGATATACAGTTCGTCTATGTATAGCAGGTATGCAATAAAATATGTTTCTGTCATGCGCTGTTGGTTGTAGCGGGCAGACCTAAATGCGTTTACCTGCGCGGTCATGCCAATAACGTCTGCATTTTGCATCCCCACAAGAAAGCCCTCTGCAGCACGGCGGTTATCCTCCTGGCCAATATAGGGGCTTTGTGTGATGACGGCGGCACCTTCGGATACATCGCCCATAACCATATGGTGGTTGATATAACCAATGGACCTATACGAGTCTGCAATACTTAATATTTGGTTGCGCACGATTTGAAACTCTACAGTACGCAGTACGAAGGCAAAGGCCGCTAATGCGATTAGTATTACCAATATTGCTGTGCGCAGGGGCTGGCGAATCATAGATTTAATAAACACGTTTTTTCTCATTGTTAACATAGGCCTCCTTCGTTTATATAAAAAAAGGCTTCTTCTATATTAGAAGAAGCCCAGTCTAGTATACATGATCATGGCAAGTATTGCGAATCCACAATTTCCCACTCGTTAACATAAATAAAAACATGATCAGATGCCGGCATACGCCCCTGGGCCACCCGCGTACCGGTTAGCACAGCAGAATGCCTAAATCCCAGGCTTATTATTGGCAGCCTATCTACAATACCTTGCTGCAATTGAGATACGGCTTGCAAGTATGCGCTTTCTGTAGAGGCTAAGCTAAGGCTTGCAAACAGCCCTTCCAACACTGGGTCACTAGTAAACAACGGCCCGCCTTGGAACATAAATGCAAAATCCGGCACAAAATCAAGTTTCATACCGCCAAGGTACAAGTCAAACTCCCCGTCTTGTAAGCGGGCGTAGTACTCGTCAAAGGGCAGCGCAATAACTATGGCGGGATGGCCTGCTGTCACTAGGCCTGTGGCTAAACGGTTTGCTATGTGCACCCGCTCTATATGCTCTGTATTTACTAGTATTTGCAGGGGCTCTGGTATATTTATGGCTCTAAGCAATACTGCGGCACGGGCCGGGTCGTACTCTGGCCCGGTTATATTATTGTCGTGCATCCAGCTACGCGGGTGGATTGGTGATGCCGCACGCACTGCACGGTGCAGATATTCTGCATTTATGGCCTCGTCTGCGTTAAAGGCATGGGCTACAGCCTGGCGGGCGTTGATGTTGCGAAATATTCCGCGCTCAAAATTAAAACCAATAAACTCAAAATACATCGCAAGAAATTCTTCGTGGTTTACGGGTTTGACGCTGGGGTGCTTTACCCACTCTGCAAAGGGCAGCCGTATAGCGTCTATTACACCTTGGTCAAAAGCATGGAGTTTTGTTTGCGCATCTGGTATCAGCAGCACCTCTATAACGCTTATTGTTGGGGTGCGGCGGAAGGTATATGGGTTTTTTTCTAATATCATGGACTGCATTGGCACCCTGGATGCAAAATTGTATGGCCCATTGCCCAGCGGCTGCATGTTGCGCGGGCTTGTGGTATTTACATGGCCGCTATAATAATGCTCGGGTATTATTGGGAAGCTAAGGGCATAGCTTGCCGTAACAGAGGCTTGTTGGAATGTGACTAGCGCTGTCCTGGAGTTGACACGGTCCACACGGGCTATGTTTTCTACATTGCGCTTGTATATTACCGTATCCGGTGCACGCCTTAGTATTTCTACAGAAAATATAATATCATCCACAGTAACCGGTATGCCGTCACTCCAGATAGCGTCGTCACGTATTGTTAATGTCGCGGTAGAAAAGTCCGACGCCAACTCCATATTTACAAGGTGACCGGTTGGGCGCAGTGTCTCGTCAAGCACAACCAGCGGCTCGAACAGCAAGCGGAGTATGGGCGCTACGGTCGCATCTTCGTTTAAAAGCGGGTTGAGGGTAATGGGGTGGCGCATAGACAGGCGCAACACGCCATCATCTTCGATACCGCCATATTCAGGTGCACGCACAAGGGGCTGCGGTACTGGCTCTGCCTCGTGTACAAGAGGGTCGTCTTGCTGGGGTTGGTTGCTATCGAGTAAAGAGCAAGCGCTTAGCGCTATAAGAAATACTGCCGTACATACAATTAAACCCGGAAACAACGCGAGCTTGTATATCTTATTCATAGCTCACAGCACCTCCCCTGCCAAGCATCCTATTTACTCGCAAGATAACTGCATACACACGCCGGTTTATTTCTACCCTTTCTACGTAGTTACGAGTTTCCGGGAATGGGATAATGTCTAGAGTCCTGCCGTCAGATGATATTTCTGGGTCTGCCAGCCAGCTATTTACACGGCCCTGGCCAGCGTTGTATGCGGCCAAGGCTAGGTTTATATCTCCTTGGTAGCGGCGCTTTAGCCAGTTTAAGTAAAAGCTTCCCATGGCTATGTTTACTTGTGGGTCCCATATTGAGTCTGGGTCAAAGTCTTGTTTGCCCATAAGCCCGGCCAGCCATTCTGCTGTGGTTGGCATTAGTTGCATCAGCCCTTGCGCGCCGGCAGGGGATTGGACATTGGGGCGGAAACTACTCTCGGCCATAATAACAGCCAGTATCACAGAAGGGTCTATCTCCCCGGCATGAGCCTCTATGATATGCATATAGCGTACGGGGAAGCGCATGTTTACTGCCATAATAAAAGCACCTGCAAGCAGGACAAGTATAAAACATATCGAAATTAACCATTTTTTCATTAAACTACTCCTTGGGTGAAATGTTCAAACGCCTTTACCAATAGTATCAAAACCAAGACCTACACCATTTTGGGATTGGGATTGATATCAATTACTGCCTCTAGTGCCAACGAAACCTTTGTTTCAAGGCTTTCTAAGTCTATATTGTTGTTTTCTATTATTGTGTCTGTGTATAGCCGTAGTGACTCGTCACCTGTGCGGCTTGCCAGCCTTTTTTCGGCGGTTTCGCGGCTTATGTTATCCCTTGCCATTATCCTTGCTAGTTTTGTGTCATGGTTGGCTGTTATTAGCCAGCAGCTATGGCAACTTTTGTGCATCCCAGCCTCTATAAGCAGCGGGGCATCTATTACCGCAAACTTGTAATTCCCGCTTTCTCTTGCATTGGCTATTAGCGTATTTGCAAGGGAGATTACCCTTGGGTGGATTATACTTTCTAGGCGGGCTAGGTTTGGCTGGTTTCCAAATACAAGCTTGCCAAGAGCCGGGCGTTGTATCTCGCCACTGTTGTCTAATATGTCAGTGCCAAAAGCCGCTACAATTTCGTTGTACGCCGGTTGGCCTTTGCGCATCACGTCATGAGCCAGTAAGTCTGCTTCTATGGTATATCCACCCATCTTGGTAAGCATACGGGTTATTGTGGTCTTGCCGCTTCCGGATATACCGGTTATTCCTATTATCTTCACTTAGTCTCGTACCAACTTTCTCCTTCGTTTACATCGGCTACAAGCGGTATGTCTAGGGTCGCGGCGTTTTCCATTTCTTGTTTTAGTATGTCTTTTACACGCTCCATCTCGGCATATGGGACTTCTAGCAGCAGCTCATCATGTACTTGCAAGATTAGTTTTGCAGTAAGCCCTTCTTGTGCCAGGCGGTTGTGCACGTTTATCATGGCTATCTTAATAATATCTGCCGCAGTGCCCTGGATTGGCATGTTCATGGCCACGCGGCTGCCAAAGGCCCGCTGGTTAAAGTTGTGCGACTTTAACTCTGGCATAGCCCGCCTACGGTTATAAAGTGTGGATACATAGCCGGTCTGCTTTGCGTTTAATATTGTATTGTCTAGGTATGATTTGACCTTTGGGTATTTTTCGAAATACCCAGCTATATAGCGCTCGGCTTCTTTTACGTGTACGCCTATATCTTCGCTTAAGCCAAAGGCACTTATGCCATAAATTATACCAAAGTTTACGGCTTTGGCGTTGTTACGCTGCTCTGGTGTGACTTCTTCTATAGGTATACCCAGCACTTGTGAGGCTGTTAGCCTGTGGATATCTTGCCCCTGGCAGAAGGCTGTGATAAGCGTCTGGTCACCGGACATATGCGCAAGTATACGTAGCTCTATTTGGCTATAGTCTGCATCTATAAACTTGCATCCGGCTTTCGGTACAAAAGCCTTGCGCAGTTCGCGGCCAAGGGGCATACGCACGGGGATGTTTTGCAAGTTGGGCTCGGCACTGGATATGCGGCCCGTTGCCGTTAGCGATTGATGGAATGTTGAGTGTATCCGCGATGTGGTTGGGTTTATAAGGGGCAAAAGGCCATCTACATATGTGGACTTAAGCTTGGCATGGGCACGGTATTCCATTACCAGTGGGATTATTGGGTGGCTGCCGGCCAGTTTTTCTAGTACATCTGCGGCTGTAGAATAGCCGCGGGTAGTCTTCTTTTCGCCTTTAAGGCCCAGTTTCTCGAATAATATTTCACCAAGCTGTATTGGGGACTGGATATTAAAAGGCTCACCTGCGTTGTCGTGGATTGCATGTGTTAGCTCTGCTATGCGCTTGTCTAATACTTGACCGTAATGGGTTAGCATGGCCGGGTCTACTTGTATGCCTGTTGCTTCCATATCTGCCAGTACGGTGGCTAGGGGCAGCTCTATGTTGTTGTATAGTTCAAGTAGGCCAGCTGTGGCCATGGCGCTACTCATGGGTTGGTGGCAACGGCAGACTATGTCGGCTACACCTGCGGCATATTGGGCTGCTGTTTCTGGAGGCAGGTCGGCTGCGGTCTTGCGGGCGCTTCCGCGCTTGCCCTTATTATCTAGTATTTCTTCCAATGTAGGGACTACTGCATCCAGGTATGTGAGAGCTATATCGGCGGCTTGCTTTTGCGGCTCTAGAGTGTTTATTACATATGCGGCAAGTTGTGCGTCAAAGCAGATGTTTACGGGGTTTATACCATAGGGGCGCAGGTGTGTTATTTCGGCTTTTGTATCTAGTGCCCATTTGGGTGTGTCTGACTCCAGCCAGGGGCGGGCAGCTTGTACTAGGTCTTCTGCGCTTAGGCCAGCACCAGTGTACAAGTACTGGGCGTGCGGGGGCTGGTCTGAGCCGTAGTGCAAGGCAACACCCATGCCTACAAGGGTATTTTTGTCGTCGCATAGCGTGAAAAAAGCCGCCGCACCGGATATGAAGGCAAAGAACATAACCGCATCGTCTTTTGTGTGGATTATTGGATAAGTGGTTGGCAGTGGAGCTTGTGGCTTTACCACATCAACTGGCAATGCGCCTGGTATATCCGCTTGCATACCTCCAGCATCGGCTATTACATCGTCTTTGAAAGGTGAGTCATGGTCGGTTGCCGCCTCTACTACTTCTTTTGTGAAGTTTTTGTATAGGGATTTCATTTCTAGCCGCTTTACTTCTTTGTATACTGTTGTATTCCATATGTTGTCTGGCGTGGTTAGCTTAAGGGTTACGGGTACGTCTGTCTTAATTGTGACTAGCTCCCGGCTTAGGCGGGCTTGCTCTGCAAACTGGGCTAGGTTTTCGGATGCTTTTTTGGGTTTTATATCAGCGGCGGCCGCTATCGCGTTTTCTAGAGAGCCGTACGCGGATATAATTTTTGTGGCTGTTACCTCGCCTATACCAGGCACACCGGGCACATTGTCAGAAGAATCGCCCATCAAGGCTTTAACATCTATATATGCAGCGGGGGATACGCCATACTTGGTTTGCACGTCACGTGCGAAGTAGTTTTCTACTTCAGTTTTGCCCGCTTTGGTCTTAGGCAAACGGATTTGAACCGTATCTGTTGCCAGCTGCAGCAAGTCCCGGTCACCAGAGACTATTACCGGGTTTATACCCTTTGCCTGTGCCATGGCAGCCAGTGTGCCTATTACATCGTCTGCTTCATAACCAGCGCATTCAGATATATTAATATCCATCATCTTTAGCAGGTTTTTTAGGGTTGGAACTTGTGCGCGCAGCTCCTCCGGCATAGATTTGCGGGTACCCTTGTACTCTGTATACAGCTCGTGCCGGAAAGTTGGCTGCGGCAAATCAAATGCCACAGTAATAAAATTGGGGTTTTCTTCGTCTTTAAAACGCATAAGCATGTTAATAAAACCATAAACCGCGTTTGTATACTCGCCAGATGAGCTAGTAAATAGCGGCAAGGCATAAAACGCGCGGTTGAGGATACTAAAACCGTCTATTAATAATATTTTTTGCGGCATGAAGGCCTCCTTGCTGCTGTGGCGGATAAGTAAGGCAATCGGACTTTAAATCGGTCCCGTCTGTCGACGAAAACGCGTTGGAGCGTTCGCGATTTCGGCTCGGCCAGGACCGTTTAAAGGTGCGATTACTATAACTGTATGTATGAAGTATGCCCTAAAATGGTGTATAGGGCAACCAAAATCTATTAGGGTGTGTGCTGTGAAGGGGAAAAATAACGCTACAAAGCTATTGATTGCAATTCGCTATACAATTGCCTATAATATGACTTGGATGAAAATTTTTATCAGGAGTGATTAAGATGACAAAAGCATCTAATACAAGAACTTCCAACATTTATGCCCGCGTTGAGCCAGAGATTAAAGACCAAGCCGAGCAAGTTTTAGTTCAGTTAGGTATCCCAATGTCAAATGCAATTGGTATGTTTCTGCGCCAAATTATCATGCAAAGAGGCATTCCATTTACCATGAAA
>WQVY01000056.1 GCA_009785605.1 Defluviitaleaceae bacterium
GACATCGAAGTGCATATTTTTTACAAATGCAGTAGCAAAGCTATCAACAAGTGATGTTGTTGAGTGCATACGCATTTTGCCGCCGACAATATAAACGGTTACATTGTCCCAAAACTTCAATTCGTCTGCTAAAGATACTGAGTTTAAGACGAGAGTAAATTTTATGTCTTTGGGCAAATACTTAAGCATTATAAATCCAATAGAACCACTCGTTAAATAAACAATGTCGTTTTCTTTTATGAACTCTGCACCTTTTTTGGCAATAGCGGCGTAGTTGTCCCAAACTTTCATGTTTTTTACGTCCCTGTGCCTTGGAGGGCATAGCCCCACTTGCTGAATTGGAATAGCACCGCCATGGGTTCGTTTGAGAAGTCCACGTTCTTCAAGAAGTCGCAAATCCCTTCGCGCAGAGTCAACAGATACATCATACTTTTCTTGAATGTCGCCAACAGAGATTCTGCCGTTCTCTTGGATAAACTCAAGAATGGCTTGGTGCCTTTCTTCGATAAACATACATTTGCCTCCTTAGATTGGCTTTGAAGTAAGCATGTGTCGACCCATGTTCACCATCATTAACAATATATCACGAATGTTAACATATGTCAACGCAAAGCATTAGCATTCATTAACGTGCATTATCAAACATGAATATACGGCAATAAAATTTGCATATGTTCGAGCTGCATCAGCTTGTTGTAGTCTAATTTGGCGTAGAGGGCAACTGATACACGAAATTAAGAAACGTGTGTCAGTTGGGAGTATCGTGTATATGTAATATCATGGGTGCATTTATATCATGACTTTCATAGTTGTTGTGGAATCGGGCGTTTGGACAACTAAGTTGATACAACCACACAATATCTAACATCCTTGTACTTTTGGATGCATAATGCCCACAGACATGATATCGTTTAGTATTGAGTTGCCATAAACATGTATATTAGCATAGAGGTGATGCTTTGAACAGTTTTTATCAAGAATCGACTCCCAAAACACAAAGGCCACCACAAAAATGGGTAGAGCGCATTGTAATTATTGTTGGTATTATAGTTGCCATACCTGCTGTAGTTCTTTTTGTGATTGGATTTGTAGAAGGTGTGGATGACGTTTACCCTGTGACAATACGCACTTATGCCGAACTAAAAGAGTTTACATATCCAAGTCAACCTGTTGGGCGTGTTATAAGATTCTACACGCCACTAGAGCCGGTGGGTTATTTGTCATCGGCTTTTGGTGGATTTGTAAGTCACAACTTCTATATTGGCGAACTGGAAGACACATTCATCATTATCATGGTAGCAACGCCTGCGCAAGTAACTGTATATCTAGAAAGGACTGCAGTGCTTGCAGAAGTAGAAGGCCGGCTAAGTTCGCCGCAGAACAGCCTCAACTTTAGAATGATGAGAGACAGGCTGACTAGCATCTGGGAGATGACCCTCGATGAATTTGATGAAATGTTTACACCCTATTTTGTGTCTGCACAGTGGAGAGGTGTAAACATGCTACCAGTATTTCCTATCAAGCCCGCGGTAAGATATAGCCTCTGCCAGGTGCATGGCGCTAATTGCATCTTCGCCGGCAAGGTCTGCAATTGTGCGGGCAATTTTTAATATCTTGTGATATGCGCGGGCGCTTAGCTTCATGTTGATAAACGCCTGTTTTAGCATGTCACTTGCTTCTTTGCCTAGCTGGCAGTGTTTGTTTATAAGCGCTGCTGGCATTTTTGCGTTAAAGTGTATGCTCTCACCCTTGAAGCGGCGGGCCTGTATCTTCTGGGCTTGCTCTACGCGTTCTTTTACTGCGGCGGAGGGTTCACCGGCTGGGGCTTTTTGGGAGAGTTCGTCATATGCTACTGGGGTTGCTTCTATTTGTATGTCTATGCGGTCTAGTAGTGGGCCAGATATTTTGTCTAGATATTTTGCTACTTCTGCGTCTGTGCATTTGCATTTGTTGCTGCCGCGGTACCCGCACGGGCATGGGTTCATGGATGCAAGCAACAAAAAAACACTGGGGTATGTACACACCCCGCCTACCCTGGCCAGGGTTATCTGGCCGTCTTCTAGTGGCTGGCGCATGGTTTCTAAGGCTTTTTTTTGAAACTCGGGAAGCTCGTCCAGAAACAGTACGCCGTTGTGGGCCAGGCTTATCTCCCCAGGCATGGGGATACGCCCGCCACCGGTAAGCGACGTAAAAGACGATGTGTGGTGCGGTGTACGAAAAGGCCGCCCGGTCATTAGTGCGTCTTTCTGGTTTAGTAGGCCGGCAATGCTGTATATCTTTGTGATTTCCATGCTCTCATCTATAGAAAGGCTGGGCAAGATTGTTGGCACCCGCTTGGCAAGCATAGTCTTGCCTGCGCCCGGCGGGCCAATCATAAGTACATTGTGATACCCTGCGGCGGCTATTTCTAAAGCGCGCTTTACGTGAGTCTGCCCGGCAACATCGGCAAAGTCTACACTATAATGGCTGGCATCACATGATAAAAACCGGTTGGTATCTACCTGTATAGGGGTTATGGCTTGCCCGGCAAAATGGTCGACAATTTGGGTGATATGCTGCACTGGGAAGACAGTAATACCCGCTACCAGCGCGGCTTCTGCTGCGTTTTCTGCCGGCACGAAGCATGTCACGGCCCCCCCGGCCTTGGCCGCAAGCACCATCGGGAGTATACCGCCAACCGGCCTAAGTGCCCCATCCAGGCTCAGCTCCCCAGCAAAAAATGCCCTGTCTGCGCTATGTGGCTTGAGGTTGCCGGTACAAATAAGAAGGCCCACCGCCACCGGCAAGTCAAAGGCTGGGCCTGACTTGCGAGTGTCGGCGGGCGCTAAATTTACCGTTATGCGCTTTACCGGAAAAGAAAACCCAGCATTGCGTATTGCGGCGCGTACGCGTTCGCGTGATTCTTTTACGGCAGAGTCTGGTAGGCCCACTATGTCAAAGCTGGGCAAGCCCGTGGCCAGGTCTACTTCTACATCAACAGTATAACCGTCTACGCCCATGACTGCGCCGCTGGTGATTTTTACGAACATACTACGCCTCTTTTCTGTAGTGAATTAATTCACTATAGTGAAATGGTATCGCAATTCAACTTTAAAGCGGCCCCGTCTGTCGCCGAAAAAGCGTTGAAGCGCCCGCTATTTTCGGCTCGGGCAGGACCGTTTAAAGAGTAAATTGCTATACATCACGTAGTATTATAGCGAAACAATTCGGAATTAGTCCAGTCTGTTGCCCGTTACTTATTTCATTATTTCTTTCAAAGCTTGCACGATATATTCTACATCGCCCATAGTATTAAAATGTCCAAAAGAGAATCTTACCGTGCCATGTGGGTATGTGCCAAGAGTCTTGTGTGCGCTGGGCGCACATTGCAGCCCACAGCGGGTCATAATGCCGTAATCATTGTCCAAGATGGCGGCAATATTAGCATTGTCTTTTTCCGGGAAGTTAAGGGAAACTACGGCTACCCTGCCGCTTGTGTCTTTCTTGCCTATTATTTTTATGCCATTAATATCTTGTACCTGCGATATAAATGCAGATGTTAGCGCCATCTCGTGGTCGTATATAGCTTTAGTGCCCACTGTGTTTATATATTCAGTGGCTTTTTTAATCCCAATAATACCGGGGATGTTTATTGTCCCTGACTCGAACTTGTCTGGTAAGGTTTGGGGCTGATTATAGTCATATGAGCGACTACCTGTGCCGCCTACTATGGTTGGTGTGATTTCGCTGGCAAACTGTTCTTGTATTACAAAGCCGCCAATACCCTGCGGGCCCATAAGCCCCTTGTGCCCGGCAAAAACTATGGCATCTACGGCAGTGGGCATCTCAAGTACGCCCGCTGTCTGTGCAGTGTCAATTACTAAGCGGATGTTATGCTTTTTGCATATCTCGGAAACTGCATCTACTGGCATAACCGTGCCGCATACATTGGATGCATGTGTCATGACTACAAGCTTTGTTTCTTTTTTTATAAACGGGACAATGTCATGGGCGTTAAAGGAGCCATCTATACCACAGACCACTGCATCATAAGCGACCCCTGCTTTAGTAAGTGCGTGCAGGGGGCGCATTACGGCATTGTGTTCCATAGACGTGGTAATTACATGGTCGCCATGTTTAAGCAGCCCCCCTAGCAACATGTTTAGTGAACATGTCGCGCCGGGGGTAAAAACTACCTGCAGCGGGCTATTTACATGAAACATGTCCGCAAGTTGTTGACGTGCGTCCAGTATCTCCATTGCTATGTCATAAGAGCCGGCATAGCCGCCACGGTTGATATTGTATGCGCCGGTGTCTAAATAACTTTTTATAGCGTCAGAGACACCTGGGGCCTTGGGGAAAGACGTGGAGGCGCTGTCTGCGTATATTTTTCTCATTTACAACCTCATATGTTAATATAAACATTGCAAAATTAATCTCAGAAAAAGTCTTATCGACTTCTCCGGAAACTCCGAATGAGCGGCCAAAAAACTTACTAATGCCTAAGATTTTTTGGCCGCAAAGGAAGTTTCCAGAGAAGTCTAATAGGTGATGATAACGAAATATGAATAATTATGTAGCCACCTTCCATAGTCATATAGGGGCGGTGATGTATTTTAAGGCTTTAAAAAAGCAGGGCATCACAGCCAAGCTCATGCCCGTGCCCAGGAAGGTTAGTTCTTCATGCGGGACAGGCGTGTGGTATATGCACATCGCTGCTATTGACTTTAGCGGTTGTGAGCTTGAATGTGTATATATAGAAAGTAATGGCGCTTATGAGTGCGTGATAAGGAAATAACACTTAACACCCTATAACGCCCGCGCCACGGCTTTCTTCCACCCGCTAATTAGCAGTGCCCGGGTACCTGCGTCCATTTGTGGTGTAAACTCCTGCTCTACTGCACGGTTGGCTATAATATCGCCTGTGCTTTGCCAATAGCCAACGGCAAGCCCCGCAAGGTAAGCTGCACCCAGGGCAGTGGTTTCTGTAACCACGGGCCGTACGGTTTTAACGCCAAGTACATCTGCCTGAAATTGCATTAGGAAGTTGTTGGCGCTTGCACCGCCGTCTACTTGCAAGGCATCCAGGGGGGTGTGGGCATCTGCCGCCATGGCTTCTACGATTTCTAGTGTCTGGTAAGCCATAGATTCTAGTGCTGCCCGCACTATATGGGCCTTGCCGGCACCGCGTGTAAGGCCTGATATTGTGCCTCTTGCATATGCATCCCAATGTGGTGCGCCCAACCCCACAAAGGCCGGTACTAAGTACACACCGTTATTGTCGGTTACGGATTTTGCGATTTTTTCCGACTCTGCGGCGGTGCTTATCATACCAAGCTCATCCCGCAGCCACTGGATTACTGCACCGCCAATAAACACACTGCCCTCAAGCGCATACTGGGTCTGGCCGCAATATGACGCGGCCATAGTTGTTATAAGCCCATGGCGGGATTCTACCGGCTGTGTGCCTGTGTTCATGAGCATGAAGCAACCTGTACCGTAGGTGTTTTTGGCTTGCCCTGGCCCAAAGCACGCCTGGCCAAAAAGTGCGGCTTGTTGGTCACCTGCAATGCCCGCAATAGGAATAGACCCGCCAAAGATATCTGTATCAGCTACATGCCCGCACGACTCTACAACTGTAGGTAATATACACTTAGGTATCCATAGCTTGGCCAATATCTCGCTGTCCCACTCGCATGTATGTATGTTGTATAGCATTGTGCGCGAAGCGTTGGTATGGTCTGTCACGTGGGTTTTGCCTTTAGTTAGTTTCCATATCAGCCATGTGTCTATTGTGCCGAAAAGGAGCTCGCCCTTCTCGGCTTTTTCTTTTGCGCCGGGGATGTTTTCTAGCAGCCAGTTGACTTTTGTGGCAGAAAAATACGCATCCAACTTGAGGCCGGTCTTGGATTTTATTATTGGCTCAAAGCCTTCTTCACGCAGTTTGTCGCAGCATGAGGCCGTGCGGCGGCACTGCCATACAATGGCGTTGTGGATGGGCTTGCCTGTTGCGCGGTCCCATATCACGGTGGTTTCGCGTTGGTTGGTGATGCCTATGGCGGCTATGCTTGCAGCGGGCAGCTTGGCAGATATTAACGCCTCGTGGGCTACTACAGCCTGGGTTGTGTATATTTCGTCTGCATTGTGCTCTACCCAGCCTGGGTTGGGGTATATCTGGGTTAGCTCTTTTTGGGCTACGCTTACTATTTTACCGTTTTGGTCAAAAATAATAGCGCGGGAACTTGTAGTGCCTTGGTCCAAGGCCATTATAAACTTCATCTTATTTGCGTCCTTTGCGTATAATAGAAATCCCACCAAAGCCGCTTATTATGGCTACATAGAAGCCAAAATTATAGCCAAAGCCCGTGTTGTATACCTCGTAAATAGAATGGTGGTCGTTTAAAAAAGACAGTATCAGCGAAATAGGGGCGATCCAACCATGCCAGATACCCCAAAACAGCCCTGCCGGGTCGTCGTAGGTGTTTGCGCCGCCGCCCGGCACACACCCTGTTAGTAGCAGCATGCATATTAGCAACAAACATAATATGATTATTGATTTTTTCATTATAATCTCCATTCGCAATGTGAAAATTATTTCCGTCGTTTTTTCTTGCTCTTGGCCAAGGCGGGTTCAGCAGCTGGCTTGTTCATCCCCATGTATCCCCGGAAAAGCAACACCGCAGCCACAACAACAAACATAGCCGACACTATCTGGCTGGCTGGTAGGCCTGTGCCAAAGAATATTAACTGGTCTGTCCGCAGACCTTCTATAAAAAAGCGTGCTATGCCATAGCCCAGCATGTACAGCAAAATCATTTCGCCGTCGAAGCGCTTATAAGGCCGGTAGGCAACCAGTGCAATAACAAGCAAAAAGTTGAAAGTAGCCTCATACAAGAATGTAGGGTGCACCTGCATATAGTTTACCCCAGCATAGGTATAGGCCCTTTCTAGCAACTCCGGCGTGGTGTATCGGGCCTGGTCTACACGTATGCGCATGGCAAACAGGTTGTTTGTATAGCCGCCAAAAGCCTCGCGGTTAAAAAAATTGCCAAAGCGGCCTATTGCCTGGCCCAGCGCAAGCGATGGGCCAGCCGTGTCTGTTATTGTTGTGATGGGGATTTTTTTGTAGCGGGATATGATAAACCCGGCCAAAAGCGCGCCTATAATCCCACCATATATGGCAAGTCCGCCTTCGCGTATATCAAACAATGCCGTTATTGGCTGGCCGCGGTACAAGTCCCAGTTAAAAATCACATAATATACCCGTAGCCCTATAAAGGCCAAGACAACGCCCAGGATTAGCAGGTCCATATAATCGTTGACTTTTTGCCCTGTCTTGTGTGCATACCAGAAGGCAAGAAGTGCTGCACATGCTATACCCAGTACAATAAACACAGCGTACCAGTATATTTGTATAGGGCCAATGTTAATAGCGTATTGGGATACGTTGTTAAACCATATATTTAGGTTGGGGAACCATATATCTGGCGGGTTACTGGGCATATAGCGCCTCCTTTGTAAAAGGTTTATCAATAGTATCAAAACCCAAAAATATCGCCTTTACCATTTGTATCAAAACTGGATTTGTATGCCCAGTTCCTCTAGCTGCGCGCTTGCGACATGGTTGGGGGCGTGGGTCATGGGGCATGATGCGTCCTTTACTTTGGGGAAGGCAATAACTTCCCTTAGCGACTCTGCACCGGTCATAAGCATGATAATCCTGTCAAACCCAAGCGCTATCCCACCATGAGGGGGTACGCCATATTTCAAAGCCTCCAAGAAATGGCCAAAGTTTTCTTCTGCAGCTTCGGGGGAGAAGCCAAGCATAGCAAACATACGGCGCTGCAAGTCAGTCCTGTGGATACGTATACTTCCGCCACCCAGTTCAATACCATTAAGCACTAGGTCGTATATCTGCCCCCTTACGGCACCGGGGTTGGTTTCTAGTAGGTGCTCGTCATCTTCACGTGGGGCAGTAAAAGGATGATGCTCTGCATAAAACCTTTCGTCTTCTTGTGACCACTGCAGTAGTGGGAAGTCTGTCACCCATAGGAAATTATAGTCCTGGTAATTGGCAGTTAGCCCCTTCCACTTGGCGGCGGCAAGCCTTACTGCACCCAGTGCGTTAAGGACTACAGGGTTACTGTCTGCACACAACAAAATCAAGTCCCCAGGCTTGCCGCCCATTGCAGCCGCAATTTCATTTATTTCTTCTGGTGTAAAAAATTTAGAAATAGTCGACTTTACTGTGCCGTCTTCGGCCAAGACTATCCATGCCAAGCCCTTGGCTTTGTGATGGCGTGCGGTTTCTACAAGCGCATCTATCTGCTTGCGCGGCATTGCGGCACAGCCTTCGGCGTTGATACCACGCACACTGCCGCCAGCGCCCAGCGCGTCTGTAAACACCTGGAATTCGCTGTTAGCTACCTTTGCGTTTGTGGAAATATCTATAAGCTCCATGCCAAAGCGCAGGTCAGGCTTGTCCGAGCCAAAGCGCTCCATGGCCTCGTGCCAGGTCATCCTAGCGAATGGAGCTTTCAACTCTACCCCCAACACTTCCTTAAATACCGTTACCATCATACCCTCTGCCATGGCATGTACGTCTTCTGCATCTATGAAAGACATCTCTATATCTATTTGTGTAAACTCCGGCTGGCGGTCCGCCCGCAAATCTTCGTCACGGAAACATCGTGCCAGTTGGAAATACTTATCCATACCAGACACCATTAGTAGCTGCTTAAGCTGCTGCGGCGACTGCGGCAATGCATAAAACTGCCCCGGGTGCACCCTAGACGGTACAAGATAGTCACGCGCACCTTCTGGCGAGGAGTTGGTCAAGTACGGTGTCTCTATTTCAAGGAAGCCGTCTGCAGAAAGATACCGGCGTACACTTTGGGCTGTTTCGTGGCGTATTTTCATAATATGTTGCACTTCTGGCCGCCTAAGGTCTATATAACGGTGTTTTAGGCGCAAATCCAGTGCTACATCCTCGTCAGCTACTTGGAACGGTGGCACTTCAGATTCGGATAATACCCGTAGGGCTTGCACGTCTATTTCTATCTCGCCTGTGGGCATGTCTGGGTTTATATTTTCTGGTGTACGGGCTATTACTATGCCCGTAGCGGCTACTACATACTCCCCGCGTACGGCTTTGGCAAGCTGATACATCTCTGCCGGTACGCGCCTTTCGTCCACCACTACCTGCACAATGCCGGTACGGTCACGCACAACTATAAATATTAGGTTATTAAGATACCGGCGCTTGTTTACCCAGCCCATTACCGTAACTGTCTGCCCAAGCTGCGCCTGTGTTATCACACCCGAATAATGGGTGCGCTTCATACCTTTCATGCTTTCGCTCATGATAGTTCTCCTTTGTTGTTGTTATCTAGTCTATTTTACTGCAAATAGCTGAAAAGAAAAAGCTATTATGATAATATGTATTCCAATTGTTTTTACAGAAAGTGGGGTGCACATGAACGCATTAGACATAGGCATGATAGTAATCTTGTTTATTTTCGCCATAATTGGCTACCGCCGTGGGCTGGTACACACAGTTTACCGGTTTATATCATTTTTTGCGGCGCTGTTTTTGGCTGTCCGCTTACACCCGTATGTTTCTCGTGCGCTAAGGGATTCCTTTGTCTATGACGGTATACGTGGGCGCATAGCCGATTCTGCTAACCTGGAAGCGGCGTTTAGGGAACATGCACCATCCCCAGGCATTGGCATAGCCTTTCAAGACAGAAATACCATAGACGCATTACCCGTACCCGGCCCGCTAAGGGAATTGCTTTATAACAACAACACCCCTGCGGTAAGAGATGTTTTGCGCGTGGGCACCCTGGAAGATTTTATTGCGGGGTTCTTGGCCAATATCGTTATAAATGCAATTTCGTTATTACTTGTGTTTGTTGCGGTACTTTTACTATTAAAACTTATAGGCTCTGCACTTCACATCGTGGATAACCTGCCGGTCATATCATCTGTTAACCGGCTGGGTGGCTTTGTTATTGGGGCTGTACTTGGCGCAGGCGTTGTATGGCTTGGGTTGGTTGTGGTTACAATATTTTTTTCTACCATCAGCAACGAGATAGCATATGAGTTGATACAAGGCTCGTCTGTAACCGGTTGGCTGCTAGAAAACGGCTGGCTACTGGCTGGCATGACAGCGGTGTAGCGCCATGAGTCTACGCAACTTACGCGCCAATGTTGGCAGCGGTACCCGTTCAAGACTCATATGGCTTTTTGTTCTTGTTAACATAGCAGCCATTGCGGCAATAGCCATCATATGGCTGCAACCCGCAATAACATCATGGTCCAATGCAAGGGATATAATAGCCCGTAGGCGGCTAACATACGCCACATATCATGCACAAGCCAACCAATATCCCACCCTGCCACAACTTCACTCACGCAATGTCTTGCCATATGAGTATCTTGTCGCCACTTTATACGAAATCCAAAGCCTGGCCAGGTATCATGGGCTAGAGTCTGTTTTATTTACATCGTCAGAGCCGGTAAGTTACGACACCGGCGATGTTGGCGACGGTGGGCGCTTTGTAGAGCTTAGGGCAATTGCAACCTTTACCGGGCAAGAATATAGCGCTGAAATTTTTACCAGCAACTTGTCGAGTCTCCCGATATTTGTCCGCAACATGCGTATAGATTTTTTGGGTGACGGCAATGTAGATTTGCGTGTAGAATTTTCTTTGTTCGCTAGGGCAGAATAAGAAGCGATGCTATAGCCTCAGGAAAAATCGCAGTTTATAAAAAGTGTAATAATTTCTAAAAACAAAAATATACTAGAGTTGTCCCAAAAAAAGAAACCACACAGTGCAAAGCAGGTAAATCCGGTATAAATACCCGCGGATATGAATCCGATAAAATGGGATAATGATTAGTATGACCTGTCGCACCTAATATATTTATATATTCGGTGGGCCGAATATATTTATTTGGTCAGGTCACGTTGCATTTTGATGTCATGTTAGGGGGAAACGAGATGCGCGTATTTTTAGAACAAACAGTAGAAACACAGGCGCTTTCGGATGTTAAATGCAATGTCTGCGGGCGCCATATAAACAAAGATGCCTTTGGCTATTTCGAAGACCATATAGCTATATCCAAGGCATGGGGATATCATTCGCCATATGATGGCGAAACCCACATTATAGATGTATGTGTAGGCTGTTACGAAGACTGGAGCACACAGTTTGCAATACCACCCAAAGTGTCCTGCTATTGCCATACGGCGGGGGATGCGCTGTGTATGTGCGTTGTATAATATTGCTATAAATAAACGAAAAAAAACACATGCCCTCAAGAAATTAATTCCTTGTTTGCATGTGTTTTTTTCTAGTTTATTTCAATTTATACTAATCTCGAAAATCATCGTCGACAACACATCGCGAAAAACGGCTTAAAGCCGCCGATTTTCCACTCGATTGTCGACGTGATTTTCTGAGATTCGTATTACTACCGGTTGCGGCGGTTTCTGATTACAATCTTCATCTCACGCACATAGCGCGTAATATATGCGTGATATTTGCCTTCGGCAGTGGCCTGCTTCACCTTTAGCGTACATATGCCAGCAAGCGCAACACCCAGTGTTATAACCGCCCCAAAAATCATAAGACTTATGGCTATAGGGTTGGTTGCTGGGTTTGGACGCGGTTCTACCGGCGGGGATGCCTCTGCGCCGTTACTTTCTGCGTAAGCATCTTCTTCCCATACTGCCATAAGCACAATATCACTGCGCAATGTAAGCGTATCTTCGGAATTTAGGATTGTACCGCTGGGCACACCTGCACCGCCGGGCACGCGCCATCCATTAAATATATAACCCTGGCGCATAGGTATAGGCAACTCATCAACTACTGCTGCATTGCGGCCAAAGCGTATACCTATCTCATAACCATTAAACACCCCCGGGAAGGGGTTAAACACCGCCACATAGTGGCTTTGTGGTATAGCAATGGGCCGCGGGGACCGTTGTTGCGGCGTGTCAGACCATACAGCCTCTAGCGACATATCACTTTTTACGATGTGCGGGGCGGTTAGTATACTGCCATTGTGCTGCCAACCGGCAAAGTAATAGCCATCCCGTGCCGGTACCGGTAGGCTCGTGAGTGCACTTCCATATGTAAAAGACTGTAGCGGACGGGTCCCTTCTGGCAATTGGCCCAGCCCAGGACTATACATTACAGCAAAACTTGGTGGGGTGTCCGAGTTAACAGTAGGCGCAAATGCCGCCAATATAGTCGTACTTCTAACCACAACAATAGGGGCTTCCATCTTCTCCCCATCAGAAAACCATCCCACAAACGTGTACCCAGATGGGGGTATAGGCTCTGGAAACTCATCTATCCTAAAGCCAAAGACACCCGTGCGCACACCGCTAACATCATCAGCAAGCGAGCCGGGGCTTGGCGCAAAACGGATAGTCAACTGCGGCGGTGTAAGCGCCGTGTTCCTTGCGAATGCAGGCGCAGCAATAACCACCATGACAACCACAATCAACACGGCAAATCTCCTAAAACCCCATATTTTGTTTGCGATTCTCATACGAGGCACACCTGATTTAGTAGGTCGTTCATTTTGCTCATTCCCCTGACCATTTGAGTATATGTATGGCAATTTTATTCCTGATTAAAATTGCCGGGTAATATTGTTTTACAACTCATTGTCTTGCGCGGCGGGTTTAACATCCGCTATACCATTTAGCGCAGGTGTTTCTTGATTTGCTTCGCCGGTTGCTTGTATATCAGCCTCAGCATCTTGGGCACTGTCTTCCGGGCTGCCGCCGGGCGGTACCTTGTCTGTTGGTGATGGGTAGTGGATTGCTTGCAAACTGGTATCCAGCACGTCTATTTTGTCTATGCCCAGCTTTACGGTCATTATATGGCGCCCTTTGGTTAAACTGCCATCTCTGTCCCACCCGGCTTTGTATAGGGCAATAAACTCGGTAGGCTCGCCTTTATGGTAGCATACCGCTATTGCGTTCATTGCTTCACCTTGGGTTTCCAGTGGTTTTGCAAGTACAACTTCTATGTCTCCAGAGGCAAGCTGGTCCAACTCATTATCATCAAAAGCCGAGAAACCGTAGTTCATAAGCTTCTCTTTTACCCAAGCGCCTTTCTCTTCCAAGTAAAGCCCTACAGACGCATACGCAACCATTAATGAGAAAGCAACCAGTACCAGCATCTCGCCAGCCCACACAGCAGACAATCTCAACCCATACCACTGGTAGCCATTAAGGCTCCAGGTGCCACGCTCATTAAAATATTGCAGCTGCCCTATAAAAGAAAGCTCGTTTTCCCCTACAATGTTTGCGCGGGTAGCGCTTAGTATGCTACCCATATCTGCAAGCGCCGCAACCTCGCGGTGTAAGTACAGCACTTCTACCATAAGGCCAAACCACATATTCCACATCACAAACATGGTAATTGCTAAGCTTATAACCACTACAACTAGCGACATCGCGTCATTGGTGATACGCATCATCCGCTTTATAACCCATACCACAGCGGCCAATATCAGCCCAACTGCAAAGTTTGCAATTATATTTGCCCATATATCATGCGCATTTACCTGAAACATAATGTAAAAATAACTCAGCACTACCCCAATTGGGGTAAGGGCCAAGAAAAGTACAATAAGCCCAGCTAGACTACTCTTTCTTTTTACTTCGTTCATCATTTTCTCCTTAGTACCCGGATACCGGTATTATTGGTGCGTGTCGATACTGTGTTTCGCAGTGATATTACATTATTGTATGCGGATTTACAAGGGTTGCGGCACTTTGAAATAAATTTGTAAAGCTTATTAACCCCAACTCTGGTACAATTTTTAAAATAACCGTTGACACCCTACTTGCCACACCGTATAATGCTTTGGCGCAAGTGGCAAGGTTTTTGCCAACGCAAAACCGTGCTGTTGTACGTGGTTTCACAAAAGCTATGACGTATCAGACTAGATATATCAGAAAGGAACTTCACAATGCCCAAACCAAAACGTGGTAAATTAGTTCGTCTTACAGCCGGCTGGCGTGGCACATGTCCATTGTGTAGCCGCACTGGCGTTAAAATGCTATGGGAAAAGAAGGACGGCGACAATACGCTCAAAGTCTGCAAAAGATGTAGCGTAGCTTAGCCTTCGTGCTACATTTGCCGATATAGCTCAATTGGCAGAGCAGCTGATTTGTAATCAGCAGGTTTCCGGTTCGAGTCCGGATATCGGCTCGTATAAGCCCGCTAAATCAACACTTGTTGATATAGCGGGCTTTTTATATAATTGATATAAAAATTGCAATAAAACTAGTTAGGAGAGCCGCCATGCCCAATCCCAACCGCAACATAAAAGTCCTATCCGTCTTCGGGACCCGCCCAGAAGCCACAAAAATGGTACCCCTAGTACTGGCCCTACGGGATGAGCCGGGGATTGATTCGTATGTATGTGTAACCGCACAACACCGCGAACTTCTGGACCAGATGCTAACACCTTTTGACATAAAGCCAGACTATGACCTAAATATCATGACCGAAGGCCAGACCCTGGCCTATGTGACAAACCGGGTACTAACAGGTCTGCCACCGATACTTAGCGCTGTCAACCCAGACCTGCTACTGGTACATGGCGATACCATTACAACATTTGCAGCAAGCTTAGCGGCTTTCTTTGCAAAGATACCTGTAGGCCATGTAGAGGCTGGGCTTAGGACCTACGACAAGTACCGCCCATATCCAGAAGAAGTTAACCGCAAGCTGGTAACAGCAGTAGCGGACTTATTTTTTGCCCCAACCCAGCAATCCTGCGACAACTTACTCAAAGAAAACGTACCAGACAAGGCTATATATGTGACCGGTAATACCGCGGTGGATTTCCTCAAATATGTAGTAGCCGACAATTACCGCTACCAATGCGAACCGCTCAACCACCTGGACACAAGCAAGCGCATTATTCTTATGACATCCCACCGCTACGAAAACTACGGCCAGCCGCTAGAAAATATTTGCCGTGCTGTACGCAAGCTGGTTGATGACTTTCCGGACACGATGCTGGTATGGCCCGTACACCCCAGCAAAGCCGTGACAGAGCCAGCGCACAGGCTTTTATCTGGCCACGAGCGCATACTACTTACACCGGCTGTGGGTCCTTTTGATATGATTAACATGATGAAGCGCTCGTACATGCTGCTAACAGACTCTGGCGGCTTGCAAGAAGAAGCTCCGGCTTTTGACCTGCCGGTGCTAGTCCTGCGCGAAGTGACCGAGCGCCCCGAAGGGCTAACCGCCGGCACATTGGCTCTAGCAGGTATAAAAGAAATTGACATATACAACCACGCCGCTAAGCTCTTGACAGATGCATCTGCATATCAAAAAATGGCACAAGCCCCCAACCCCTTCGGCGACGGACATGCCAGCCAGCGGATTATTAAAGCTATTAAGGAGCAAATCAAATGTTAATGTTAAAGTGGTTTTTTGGTGACCAAGGCCTAGAAGACGCCTATGCCATACGCCAAGAAGTATTTGTTAACGAGCAACACGTAAGCGAAGCCGAAGAATACGACGGTACAGACGCATCATGCGCCCACCTAGTAGCATATGAAGACGATATGCCCGTAGCTACAGGCCGTATAATGATATTAAACGATGACTATGTAATAGGTCGGGTAGCCGTACTAAAATCCCACCGCGGTCAAAACTTAGGCATTGGTATTATGCAAGCACTAATAGAAGCCTGTTGTACAATGGGTGGGGACAGGCAAGTGCTTCACGCCCAAACCCATGCGCGGGGCTTCTACGAAAAGCTAGGTTTCACCGCCTATGGCGAGGAGTTTGACGAAGCGGGTATCCCCCACATAGCAATGGAACATTTTGGACCTGCAAAGTGCTGCAAAGGAGGGCAAATGTGAGATTAGACAAATACTTAAAAATAAGCCGCATAATAAAGCGCCGCACCGTAGCCAACGAAGCCTGTGACGCAGGCCGCGTAACCGTGAACGGGCGGCAAGCCAAAGCCTCTTTGGAGGTAAAGCTTGGCGATATTATCGAGATTAAGTTTGGCGACAAAACCACCAAACTGGAAGTACTAGCCGTAAAAGATACCGTACGCAAAGAAGAAGCACATCTAATGTACCAAATGGTAGAATAACCGCATAACATGATATGCCAATCCACAAATAAGCCAACAAGTATGCTACAATACAAAATATGTTTGCCTAATCAGCCACACAAGGGCAAGCAAAAACATAAAAAGGAGACCAATGAATGACAAAGTTCAAAAGATTAACCGCCTTTGTTATAGCCTTTCTTATGGCAATAACATTTATGGCCCAGCCGCTAGTTGTGTTAGCCGATACATACGGCACACCAGAAGACGGCTATCAGAATGAAGATGCCACCGATTATGATTACTATGTAGGTGACGATTATCCGGCGGATGAATATCCAGCGGATGATGAATATCCAGCGAATGAGTACCCAGTGGATGAACATCCAGAAGATGTAGAGTATCCAGAACATGAGTACCCAGTAGATGAAGACCCTATACTTGCCGCCAGGGTAGCTTTGTTTGAGATGTTGTATGACATGCTTCCAGAAATAACACGCTTTGTTCACCTTACAGAGGAAGCAAGAGAAATCGCACTATATGACTTTGACTATTTTGCTGAGTACATGCTTGCAACAATACCAACACGGCATATATTTTATAGGCTTGTTGGCCTCACTGTAGAGGAGTACTTGGCTGGGTTGCGCCATATGATATATGACATGGTACCTGTGCCATCATTTACCGCTGCAGATATGGGTGAAAGATGGGCCGATGAGCCTACCGATGCCCTAATGATAGCTGCAGACTACATGTACACGTTGCTACATTTATTCATATTTGAGCTTGGTGGCTTTGGACACTTTGGCCCCCAAGGTACGTTCGTGGTAGAGCATACATTTTTTACAGTAGCATTTTCGCTATATCACGGCCCCCCAGTGTTAGACGATGAATCTATCCAGATGCTGGAAGAAATGGGCTTTGACGTAGATTGGCTTCTTGCTGCAGACCATCAGTTTTCTCAGTTCCATTACGACGTATTAAGCACGCCGTCTGTACAGTGGTTTTATGAGCTGGATGCAAGCGAGTTTGACTTTTATGTAGACTTCTTGGGCGAAGTAGGAGCAATGAACGAAAATAACATTACAACCCACATTATAGAACCCGGCAGGATAGCTTATATTCACATTGCAAGCTTCTTTAACAACATGATAATGGATAGCGAAGTGCTGTTCCCATTCTATGAAGAAATACAGGATTTCGAACATCTGATACTAGACATACGCGGCAATGGCGGGGGTATGGTTGGCCATTTCCCATTACTTGTTGTAAGCATGCTGGGTGTGTTGTTGATAATATAGATATATGATAAGCTATCTCATCAAAAGAGATGGGGTGTATCATGTTGGCTTGTAAGAAATGTAATTCCGAGCGACTCGTCAAAAATGGCATAGTAAAAAA
>WQVY01000057.1 GCA_009785605.1 Defluviitaleaceae bacterium
AATAGGGTTTGAGGTAACGACGGTTGTCAAGGGGAAAAGCATCCCTTGACAACCCTGTAGCATGTAGGTTCCCGCTACACTTTTTCGTTAATATTCGCTACACTTTTTTATTGACAAAAACAAATATTGTCTGCCAAAGAACATGCCGAACTCCGCAAAATAACGAGTGAAGCGCGTGATGAGTTTATCCCCGTAACCCTGGACTTGATGAAAAACTATCTTCATGGGACAAAGGCAAAATTGCCGCCGCACCTAACGGGTGTGCCGGAGCAAAAGCAATATTTGCAATCGATGTGCCTTCACATGATTGTTGTTTTCAAGGCAATGGAAAACGGGTTGATTATGCAAGATATAGATTTTCCTTGCCCGCCTATGATAATGATTGTGGATAAGTAAAACACATCAAAAGGGATGCCATTTTAGAAGCTGTATTCAACTCCGACAATGGCAGATTTTCGCGACAGATTTTTGCCAATTGAGGCGGCTTTGACGCGGCTTGCCAATAAGGCAAGCAAGGAGAGGCCAACGAAAAGTGGCGGAAATCTGACCGAGAAGGCGCCGTTGGCGGGGTTGAATACAGCTTCTTAGTCGTGGCATCCCTTTTGCTATACATACCAACTGTTTTATTGTTTACCTTTGCATTTTCTTGCTTCCCGCTCTAAGTCCAATAACCTTGTTACAATTTTTATTGTTGCTTCGTCTGGATTCACAAAACTCACTTTGTTGTAAAAAGTAGGGCAAAGACCTAAAAATTCTTTTCCAAGAATCGTTTTAGTTCTTCCTGGAAAGCAGCCGTAAGCACAACTCCTGCAATAATGCAAATCAGCCCAAACAATTTCCTGCCAGCCTTCGCTGTGAATCACTTCAGTATACTCATCCATGTGGTTTAGGTAGAGGACAATAACCCACTGCACGTTTTTGGTATCTCTTATCCATTCTTTACCCAGCCTAATGTAGCAGATGGGTTTGTTTTTATTATTGGCTCTCCAAGCATTATGAACTCCTGCCCAGCCGGGGTTCATTTTTACCGCTCGCAGATATGCCACAAAACTTAAAGCAGTCCCCATCATTTCTCCATCAAGAAAATAGGGCAGAACATCTTCGACCTTTGGTTTTATCACTCTTTGCACATGCAGATGGGTTAGTTCATCATGCTCCAACATTGACTACCCACCAATCAATAACTTGCTTAAATTTATCCAAAACAGTGGGGTCGGGGTTGATTAGTTGAATTTCCGCCGTGCAAACATTCTCATAAACCTTACCAAAGATATTACTGCTTATGCCCGGCTCACTGCCGCAACCACATTTGTTGCCCAGATGTACATTGCATATTTTTATATGTTCAAGAAGAAATGCTTTTAACTCATCGCTCAAATTTGCCCATTCGGGCTCATGAACTACAGGCATATCGCATATAAACCAGCCGTCTTTGTTATGGGTAAGCACGATTAAGCAAGGCGATTTATCATTTTTAATAAAACGAAAGCCTGCAGCCCATTCCTTTTTGCAAGTTAAACCTTTATCGATTAAATAATCGACAAATACTAAAGCGTTTTCTAATGATTCGTCTTTTAAGTTGTTCATAAGAGTTTCTTTGATTTCCATGATTGTTATACCCCTTCGCATTATTAAATTGGTTAACAAGCAATTTTGCCAAATTATATGACAAACGTGCTATTGCCTCGTGCTACAAGGAAAAAATCCTTGTAAATAGAGTAGCACAAAACAGTGGTGGGTTCAAAGTTTTTTGTCATGCGTAACAATACAGGTTTAAACCACTGTTTACATGTAGTGTGATGTGTAAAATAAAAATTTTTACGCAGCTATTGACTTATTAAGTCAACGATAATATAATTGACCCATCGAGTCAGTCAATACTTTGCGCTTTAGTCAACAGCAGCTTCCGGTTTTGATACTTTTGTAATAAGCGATCTCGTGATTTTTAGGCGTTTATGCAACAATAGTAAAGTTTTCTTAGCCGTTTGGCGTATTTTGCAACAAATTATTTCGCTATACAATAAGGAGAGTGATTGGATGATTGGAGAAGAAAATCAAAAATTTATGTCCCTAGATGAAGATAAGCGCGAGCGTATCATCAACGCCGCCATTACAGAGTTTTTGGCTGGCTACAAGAAGGCTTCTACTGACAACATTGTACGAGAAGCAGGTATCTCTAAGGGCTTATTGTTCCACTATTTTGGCACTAAGGAAAAGTTATATGACTTCTTGGTAGATTATGCAGTGGCCACAGTCCAAACAGAATATTTAGACCTTATTAACACACACCAGCCAGACATACTAGACAGCATATGGCAGTTGAGCTTACTAAAACAAGACTTGAGCAAACGCTTCCCCACTATGTTCGAGTTTTTGACACGCGTGTATATAGACGATAAGGACTGTCCCGCAAAAGAGCATCTAATGAGGTTTAACAGTATACAAGCAAAAGTCATGCAAGATGTATATGCCCACTGCGACAAAAGTCTTTTTAGAGATGACATTGCCCCAGAAAAAATTATAGAAATAATAACTTGGGCTGTTGCTGGCTATTCGCAAAGCAAAGTAAACCAGGCAAATGCAGACCCCGGCAGCATAAGCTCTGTTATTAAAAATTATGACGATTTCTTGGACGAATTTAAAGTATATTTGAGTATTTTACGGAAAGTTTTTTTCAAGTAATACTAATTTCAAGTAAAATGCAAATTTGCCCAAACGAAAAATCACTAATACCTGATATTTTCTATTTGGGCAAATTCTCAGAATTTATTTGAGATTAGTTATAACAATAATACGAATGTTTCTAATATTAAGGAGGAAACCACATGAAACTAAGCGTCGAAATCAAAGATTTAAACAAGTACTTTGGCAAATTCCAGGCATTAAAGGGTATTAACCTAGAAATTGGCGAGGGTGAAGTCTTTGCTTATATCGGGCCCAATGGCGCGGGCAAGTCTACTACCATACGGGTGCTTTTGGGTATATTGCAAGCCTCGTCTGGCCAAGTAAAAGTGTTTGGCCAAGATGCTTGGAAAGATGCAGTAGAAGTCCACAAGCGTATAGCTTACGTACCAGGCGATGTTAACCTTTGGCCCAACCTTACCGGTGGTGAAGTTATAGACTTGTTTGTAAAACTACGCGGCTCCCATGACAAAGCACTTCGCGAGCGGCTAATCCGCGACTTTAACCTAGACCCAACCAAAAAATGCCGCACATATTCTAAGGGCAACCGCCAAAAAGTTGCGCTGGTTGCGGCCTTTGCATCAAATGCAGACTTGTATATTTTAGATGAGCCCACAAGCGGCCTGGACCCGCTTATGGAGCAAGTTTTCCAAGAGTGTGTACTAGAGCAAAAAAACAAGGGTAAGGGCGTATTTTTGTCCAGCCACATAATGTCTGAGGTAGAGAGGTTGTGTGACCGTGTGGGCATTATCCGCGAGGGGCAGCTTGTAGAAGTGGGCACGCTAGACGATTTGAGGCACCTAACCAGCTACACCATGACTGTGGCAACAGAACGTACAATAGAAGGGCTAGAGCAGATGGACGGAGTTTATGACATATACCGGAGTGACGCAGATATCAAATTCCAAGTCAACACAGACCATATGGGTGCAGTAATTAGCCACCTAACATCGTTTGGGATTAAGAAATTAGAAAGTGCTCCACCGTCGTTGGAAGAATTGTTCATGCGCCATTATGGGGCACCTAGTTAGGGTAGAGCTGGTTGTTGAAGGGAGATAATATATGAATGGATATTTCGAAAATACAATGCAGTTAACCCGCTTTATGCTGCGGCGCGAACGCGTTACGTCTACTGCGTGGATTGTTATGTTGATATTGGTAGTCGTGGGCTTGGTGCCGGGTATGTACGCAGCACTTGATGCCACTGCCCGTAACGAGATGTTGGGAGTACTTGCAAACCCTGCAATGGTGGCAATGGCAGGCCCAGCTTATGCAGAGATACATGGTACGTTTGGCGCGTTTTATACTAACTTGATGTTTATTTTTACGGCTTTTACCGTAGCTATCATGAATATCTTCCTGGTAGTGCGCCATACCCGTGCAGATGAAGAAAGGGGCCGCTACGAAGTACTGCGCTCACTTCCTATGGGGCGGCTTGCCGGCATCAATGCCGCTATGATAACCGCGGTTATTATTAATGCAGCTCTTGCGGTTTTAATGGGGATTTTTATGTACCTGGGCGGGCTTATTGGTTACACGGACATGAGTTTTAGTGCCTCTATGCTGTGGGGTGTGGCACTGGGTGCTACTGGGCTATTTTTTGCGGCGTTAACGGCGTTATTTTGCCAGCTATCTGCTATCACGCGTAGTGTAATGGCATACTCCTTTGTTGCGCTTATATTTTTATATTTGTTGCGCGCACCCGGTGATATGAATCCGGACATGGAGTGGCTGGCGCTTATTAGCCCATTGGGGTTGGTAATGCGTACACAGGTTTTTGGCTATGATTATTGGTGGCCTGTTTGGGTTTTACTTATTGGTGCTGCGGCTATTACGGCACTTGCATACAGGCTCAATGCCACACGGGATATAGACCAAGGTCTTATACCGGCTAGGCCCGGTAAGGCATATGGCGGGTGGCTGTTGTCATCTGCACCGGGTCTTACATTTCGGCTGCAGCGGTTTATGGTTATATTGGTTGTTGTGGGTATGTTTTTGTTGGGTGCAAGCTACGGTTCTGTGCTTGGGGAAGTTGAGTCCTTTGTAGCCAGCAACGAGATGTACCAGACACTAATACTCTCACCTGCTGGTATAGATATTAGTGTGCTGTATGGCATCCCCGTAGAAGATGCTATAACTATAATGAACCAACTACTGGGCGCAGCGGGCTTTACAGTAGTTGAGATGTTTGCAGGTTTTATTGGCGGCATGATGGCACTTATGGGCTTAGCCGCACTTATAGTGTTTACACTCAAGGCCAAGTCAGAAGAAAAAGACATACGTACAGAGCTGGTACTTGCCGCATCTGTGAGCCGTACTAAGTACCTACTGGGGTTTGTGGCAATTGCGTTTGTGGCGGCGGTGCTGCTACAGGCTGCAATGGGTTTGGGTTTATATGTCATGGCTGTTAACACATTAGCCAACCCTGCAGACATTTCTCTTGGGTTTGTGATGCAGACATCGCTTGTGTATGTACCTGCTTTGTGGGTCATGATTGGCGTGGCAGTGTTGCTGCTTGGGGCGTGGCCCAAGGGTACGGGTATTGTGTGGGGATATTTTGCATACGCGTTTTTCATGGACTTGATTGGCAGTTTTGGGATTTTCCCAGAGTGGCTGGGCTACACAACCCCGTTTGGGTATGTGCCGCAGTTACCCATGGAAGATATAAACTTTGTAACCATGGGGCTTATGACCGCGGTGGCGGTTGGGCTTACGGTTCTTGGGATTTTCTTTTATAATAGGCGTGACATAAATGCGGTTACGCATTCAGGAGTATCTATAAAACCAACAAAGATACTAACGAGGCCCCGCATATAGCTTAGCAACTAATTTTACTGGGGAGGTTTACATGAACCAAAACGCAAAACCAGCAACACTTTTATTGCACGCGGGATATGACCCTATGTCTGCCCATGGCTCAACTGCTGTACCAATTTATCAAACATCTGCATACAATTTCCGCGACGCAGAGCATGCCGCCGGGCTGTTTGCCCTTAAAGAGAAGGGCAACATCTACACCCGTATCATGAACCCGACAACAGATGTCTTTGAACAACGTATGACGGCACTGGAGGGCGGAGTAGGCGCACTTGCGTTTGCTTCTGGCCATGCAGCCATTGTGGGGACAGTGTTAAACCTGGCCCGTAGTGGCGATGATATCGTAAGCTCCCCGCGGCTATATGGCGGTACGTTTAACATGTTTAACAGCTCGTTGCCCAACATGGGTATCACTGTCATCTTGGCAGAAGACAATACAGCAGAGAGCTTTGCCAAAGCCATAACACCTAAGACAAAAGCATTGTTTGCAGAAACAGTAGGCAACCCCAAAATGGACGTTACAGACATAGAAGCCCTTGCAAACCTGGCCCACAAAAATGGTATCCCACTAATAATAGATGCCACATTTACACCATATATCAACCGCTCTATCGAGTTTGGTGCGGATATTGTTATACATTCTGCTACCAAGTTTATATGTGGGCATGGCAGTAGCATGGGCGGTGTGGTAGTAGACGCGGGCAACTTTGATTATACCGGCGGTAAGTTCCCATTACTTTCTGAACCCGATGCCAGTTACAACGGGGTACGGTATACAGACCTTGGGCGGGCTGCTTTTATTACCAGGCTAAGGACACAAATAATGCGTGACTTAGGGGCTTGCCTTTCGCCATTCAACAGCTTCCTGTTTATTCAGGGGCTGGAAACATTGCATTTGCGTATGGAGCGGCATAGCCAAAACGCCTTGCACGTTGCAAAATTCCTAGAATCTCACAAAAACGTAGCATGGGTTAGCTACCCCGGCCTTGAAAGCCATGAGGATTATAACTTGGCTAAAAAATACTTGCCCAACGGTGCCGGCTCTATGCTTACCTTTGGTGTAAGGGGTGGGGTCGAAGCTGGGCGCAAGTTTATTAACTCGCTTAAGCTGGTATCTCTTGTGGCTAACATGGGTGACTCTAAGTCACTGGTTATCCACCCAGCCAGTACATCACACTCACAGCTTACACCACAGCAGATGGAGGCTACAGGTACGACAGCGGACTTGATACGGCTTTCTATTGGGGTTGAAGATGTTGATGATATTATTTTGGATTTGGATGTGGCGTTGAATTAAACTACTTGAAACCCCTACCCTGCTGGTGATGTATGTTGGCTGGGTGGGGGTTGATTTGTAGAATGTCGGTCTTCAAAACTGGATGTTGTGGGTTTGAGTCCTGCTGCCCCTGTTACCATGTACAACATGAGAGAGGTTGAGTTTACTGGGATTTCCAGTGAAGCCAGCCTTTTTTTGTATCGGAAATCTGATAATTTATGGTAGCCATTAATATGTATTTGAGTCTGTCCTGATAACAACAATAATAATCACCTCTGTATGCTTGATTTTAATATTACTATGTTCTATTATATGGAAAGTGTCCGAATGAAATTGTACATAATTCTATATTACTATCCATCACAGAGAGGATGGTCTTAAACATGTCAGACAAGCCCATTGTATTTGTCATTACGCCATTTGAAGAAGATTACTTGGCACTCTATGGTGTAATGAAAACTCGTTTTGCTGAATCATTCGAGTTTACTAATGCAGGAGATTTGGACAACCAACAAAATATCCTTAAAGACATAGTTGTTGGAATTTATAGAGCAGATGTTATAATTGCTGACCTAACAGGGCTTAACTCAAACGTTTTTTATGAGCTTGGACTGGCTCATGCTATGAATAAAAAAGTAATTATCATAACTCAAGATATTGACGAGTTACCTTTTGACATAAAGTCATATCGTGCAAATCAATATAGCTTGGTTTTTCATAAAATTGATGAACTATATACAAAGCTGGATAATCTTTTAACTGGTGCTATCTCGGGAGATGTTCAATTTGGAAGTCCTGTCTCTGACTTTATAAGTGATATACCTGATGTAGAGAAAAAAAAGCAACTATTGTAGCTACAGAGAATGAAACTAGAAATATTGATGAAGATAGCAGCTCTGAAGAAGATAAAGGTTTCCTTGACTTTATTGCAGAAATTGATGAATCTATGGAACTAATAACGAGCACACTTGAGGGACTAAGTAATGGTATGAACGAAATGAGCGAAGAGATCAAAATCGGAACGAGGGAAGTAGAAAGAGTACAGTCTTCTGGAGGTGCAGGTGTTGCCACATTTGTTAGAAATATATCTCGTAAATTATCACAACCTGTTAATATTTTTGCATCACAAATTAAAGAGGGTGTCACAGTTATATCAGGTAATTGGAATAATGTAGAGAATAACTATCTTCTTTTGCTTTCTGATGGGAAAATAACAACAGATGAAAAAAGCGAAGATATAAAAACTAATGTTGAGCATTTAGAAGGTTTGCAATCCTCAATTTATGCATCAAACGAACAAATGGAAGGATTTATTATTAGCATGCAATCGTGCTTGGGGCTTGAACGAAGGCTAACTCAAGCTCTAAAAGCATTAATTTTAGGTGTTCAAGAATACCTGTCAATAACAAACATGATGATATCTTCTATTGACCGAATTATATCAAAAAGCAAATTATTATATACTAATGATGAGCGTTGATTGCGTTGGAATGGACCGTATAAGATGAAAAATAAAGTATACAATGCAGTAACAAGTGGTCAATCAGATAATAATATTAGATATGCTGACTTGAAAAATCTAATCCTATCACTTGGTTTTATTTTCAAGGGGCAAAAAGGTTCTCACGCTGGCTACTATCATCCAGACGTACATGCTAGGATAAGCATACAACCCACCAAAGATGGCAAGGCTAAGCCTTATCAAGTTAAGCAGTTAAGAGATATAATCAATCATAATGGTCTATAAAAGGGGCGTTTTATATGCAAAAATACTCAGTGTCTATTTGCTTTAGCAAAAGCGATAATTGTTATGTGGCTTCCATTCCTGAGCTTAAGGGCTGCATGGCTCATGGCGATACTTATATCGAAGCTATTAAAGAAATTCAAGACGCTATGGATTTGCATATTGAAATGATTCTTGAGCTAGGGCACGAATTACCGCAACCTAAACTACTGGCATAGCGAAGTGGAGCTATATCAATATTATTTCCTGTTTCTGCATTTTGCGACAATTGACTAGCATCTTTCCTAAACCCTCCATCGCTGAAGCGTCGCCGAGACGAGGCTCAACAGATGCGTTTTTCCTTGGTTTTACGGGGCTTTCGACAATGCGATCGTCCTGCTCCAAAACCAGTCATATTGGGTCAAACCCCACTGCCCCTGTAATTAAAAAGGTTGATTCCACTGGATTTCCCAGCACAATCAACCTTTTTCCTTGCCTAGAATACTAAAAGATACCTCATAGGCAAGTAGCGTCAGCACATTTTTGACTTAGACATACTACTGCAACAGCATCAACTCATCACCATATACCGCAACCAGCGATGCAGGATTAAACACCCGCACCAACCCCTCCAGCGCATCCCGCTCTACAGGGGTAAACCAATGTGTACCCGTAAACATATCAGGGCTGCCATGCCATATGCCATAACCCAAGTCCCATGCAAAGCGCCTAGTGTCTATGGAGTCATTAATAAACCACAACTCTATCGTACCCCAGCCCGGCTGTGGATACGTTGGCTCATGTAAGGCGCGGAAGTACTCCCCAGGGTTGCCATGGAAATGTATTATGCCATATTCGCCCATATCTAAGACAGAGTGCGGGTCTCCACTTTCGGCTAAGGAGTGCAAGCCAATGTGCGGCAAAAGCCCTAGCCCTACTTGCACTCCTTCGAAGTTTTCGTACATAGCAAAAATTGAGTAGGCAAGCGGCTCGCGTGCAGATATTTCATCCACTGGGGTTGGCTCGCCATCACTAAACATTAATATCGATTCAAAGGATGCCATTGGACTGCTAGAAATAAACATCAAATCTCGTGTCTGGTCAAAGACAGATATCTCCCTTAGCGTGAAATCGCCCACAGTCTCTGACAAGTCGTGACCGGGAAAGTACCGGTGAAGCTCATCACGGCTTGTCATTGTCCGGTTGCCTGTAATCATGGCATAGTGGCCGCAAGCCGTGCGGAACTGGTAGGACTGGTTAACTGCCAGCCCTCCTATTTCGTTTATTATTTCGTCCCATAGCACGGCCACTTCGTGTCTTTCTACTTGCCATGGGCGCCAGAAGTTGCCATCCAGCATGTAAATTGTTTCAAATACATCTTGAGGCAATGCTCTTGGCCCTGTGGGGGCTTGTGGGGGATTGGTAAGTTGAGTTATGCTGCGGCGCGTCATTGGCTCTAGAAAATCGCGGTGTACTGCCGGCACATAGTAGCGCGCAAAGGCCTTAAACCCATCAGACTCTATATTCGCAGCTTCTAAATTGCTCACCCACCATGTAGGTATATCAACCTCTACTAGGAAACGGTAAAAAGGCATTATAACTTCCATTTCGCTGTTAAACATAGGCAGGTGGTATACCAGCTCTACCGATGCTTCTTGCATACGCTCTATACCTGGCCACATGTTGTTTGGGAAATGGCTAACAAAATAACCTTCGAGAAGCATCTCGCGAGCTTCGTCTGCCGTGATTATAGGATAGTGCCCAAGCTGAAGTGACTCAAGGTGCTCGTGTGGAAACAGGGCTACCTCTATCCTTTCGGCGTGATGCGGGTCAATAGAGAGTATTTCTATCCATTTGAAGTTAAAAGATAGTATTGCATCCTGCGGGCTGCCGCCTGCGTCGAAGAACATCCGGCGGTGATAAAGACTTGGGGCACCTAAGTCATGCACGCCATGCGTACTCATAGTTGGTACTTGCATTGGGAGTACGCCTTCTAACCTACGTGCAAGATACTCTATTGCCGCTTGTGCCTCTGCTTCGTTTGCGAAGTAAGATATAGATGCGCCTTGTGGCAGGGCTATCCTGTCGTTATACACCTCGGACAGATGTGTGCGTAGTGTCAATGTACCCATCTGCTTGCTTGCTATGCTGCGGTAGCCATCTATTATGGTGGCTACAAATGTACCATCATTAAGAAGGTCTGGTGATACCCGGTCTGGTGAAATATTGGCTGCTGCGGCCATTGCCAGCCCTTTTTCTTGAATCATGTCTAAAAATATTGCATTATCTTCTGCTGACAGTTGTATGTCGTAATCTGCTTGATATGCAGTGAAATGCGTTATCATGTGACTGCGGAACACTGGTAGTGTTTCTATATGGCCTATATCATGCCAGGGGTTGTTTGTTGTCATGTGCGGCATATCTCTAGGCAGTATTACTTCAAACCCTGATGCATGTATAGTCGGAAGTGGCAACATACCACCCGGCACAAGCTCCCCTGGCAAATTGTATGGGATGTCATATGATGGATATTCGCCGTTATGTTCATAAGAAACCATAGGTATCTCAGACAGCTCTGGCCTGGTAAGCCTAAACGATAATAACAGCACACAGGTTACCGCTACTGCGCCTATGAATACAGCGGCAGCGTTTCCTAGGTTTAGCCATTGCCATCTTGGGGGTTTATGCTTGTCGTAGTTTACTGCTAGTGCAGCTTCAGTTATAAACTCGTCATCTATGCTTTCTAGGCATGCTAATAACCTTTCGGGGCTGTTGCGGTGTATTAGCCTTTCTGTTTTTTTCTTGTCTGTTCTGTAAGATTTCATGTTAGTCTCCCATTCTGCGGCTTTTACACTACTACCCCTTCTTTTTCGAGGTATATCTTAAGCTTCTGCCTTGCCCTAAACAGCATGGATTTTACTTTGCTTTCGCTTGCCTTAAATTGGTTGCTTATGTCGCGCACGCTATCTCCAAAAAAATAGCGCCTTATAAATATTACCCTGGCGTTTGCGTCCATTTCGCGCAGGTATTGGTTGATAGCGTTTACGGTTAGGTTGTATTCGAATTCATCTTCTGATGTACGTGGTGTGGGTATGGCTTGTGCAAGCTCGCTTAGCATCAAGTTGGCTTGTCCGCCACCGCGTTTTGCTGTACCTGCGGCACGCCAGCGCTTTAAGGATAAATTACGAGCTATTTTTGAAAGGTATGCACCCAAAAATAGCGGGCGCTTGGGAGGGATGGCTTCCCAAGCTAGGTACATGGTATCGTTTACACATTCTTCTGCGTCATGGTTGCTTGATAAGATGTTATAAGCCACTTTATGCAGACTCCTTCCGTATTTTTGTTTTACGTGACTAAGGGCGGCCTCGTCTCTTGCCCACAGCATGTCTAATATGCAATTGTCTTCTATGTTGGCCACCCCCGGATGCAAATTTAGCGCTAAACAGCAAAATCAATGAGAAACTGTCCTCGCCCAAGCCGAATTTGCCAACGCTTCAAGGCAAAATCGGCGATAGGCGAGACCGATTTCGAATTGTTTTGCTATATATGTTAACCCCATTTTTTATGTTTGGTTGCGTTGCAATACAAATAAAAATAATGCCATAAGTTTATACCAGTAAAAAACCGCTATAAGCTTATGGCAATATAAAATCAAACATAAGACCACACGCAATTACTGCACTAATGCAATTCAATTTCAAACGGCTTCCCTACTGGCCAAGCCCCATGCCCAAGGACGTCATATATAGTAGCCGTCACGTCTGCAAGGGTACAGCGTGTGCCCAAGTTTATGCTTTGCATACCTTGCGCATGCACCAGTACAGGTACATATTCACGGGAATGGTCTGTTGACGGAGTTGTAGGGTCGCAACCATGGTCCGACGTTAGTATCAACAGGTCATTTGAATTTAATGCCGCTAATATCTCTGGCAACCGGCTGTCGAAATATTCTAGGGCTTGGGCAAAGCCTTCCGGGTCGTTGCGGTGACCGTATAACATGTCGAAGTCTACTAGGTTGGTAAAGATTAGTTTATGCTCATGGTCGTATTCTAACGCGTTTATTGTGGCGTTGATACCGTCTGTGTTGTTTTTTGTATGGATGCTATGCGTGATGCCACAGCCGCAGAAGATATCCTGTATCTTGCCTATACCCAGGGTGTGCTGGCCTTTGGCTGCTAGTGCGTCTAGCAGTGTTGTGCCGGTGGGTGGCACGGCATAATCGCGGCGGTTTTTTGTGCGGGTAAACGCACCCGGCTGCCCTGTGAATGGGCGTGCTATTACGCGGCCTACTATATTGTCGCCTGTAAGGAGCTCACGGGCAAGCTGGCACATGCGGTACTGCGCTTCTACTGGGATGATATCCTCGTGAGCGGCTACCTGAAATACGCTGTCGGCAGAAGTGTAGACTATTGGCGCGTGGGTTTGCATATGGGTCTCGCCCAGGAGGTCTATAATTTGCGTGCCAGAGGCGGGGTAGTTGCCAAGCCAACTTGTTGTTGAAACTAACCCTTCATTGTTGGCTCGTGTAAGCCACTCACGCAGCAGCTTATCAGGGAAGCGTGTGAACGTGGCAAAGGGTGGCTCCATTATAAGCCCGGCCAGCTCCCAATGCCCGCTTGTTGTATCTTTTGCGCGGGTTTTTGTGGCCATGCGCCCGTAGGATGCGGCTGGTGACGCGAGTGGGGTATCGCCCAGCTTAGCGTCTTGGATATGCGCTAACCCCATCGCGTATAAGTTGGGCAGGTCAAGCTTGCCACGCTTCGCGTAAATATTGCCTAAGGTGTGAGTCCCTTCATCGCCATATATTGCGGCATCTGGCATTGCGCCTATGCCTATGCCGTCCAGCACTATGATACATATCCTGTCATACATTTTCATCTCATCCTTTGTGTTGGTTTAGAAGCTGTGTTAGAAGCTGTGTTCATAGACGGCAATACCGAATTGGCGTGGCAATTTTTGCCAATTGAGGAGGTATTGACGCGGCTTGCCAAGAGGCAAGCAAGGAAATGCCGACGAGAAGTGGCTAGAAATTGACCGCCAAGGCGGTGTGTTGTCGGCTATGAACATAGCTTCTTAATAATCATGTATTGTCAACTTTCTTCCCACGCATTCTAGCATATCCGTGAAATAGAATCACAATTACTTTGAACAACCCAAGCAGGCCAAATAGCGGATAAACATAACGCACAATATTCGAAAACCCCACATGAGCTGCCACCACACCCACAATACATATAAGCGCTGCCGCTTTGGGTTTGGCCATCTTACTATGGTTAGAGAGCCACTGCACCACAGCAAAACCGTTGCAAGCAGCGGTAGTCACCAGCGCCGCGATAAGCACCCCCAAGTACAAAACACTAAACACCATGCTATAGTGGATGACAATCATAAGCATTGGGATTTCGAAGGTAACAATGCGGCTATAGTGCAAAAACAGCGGCAAGGCCATACACAGCCCCAGCACCGTAATTGCGCCGCCGCCTACAACGCCGCCTATAAATGGGTCGCGTTTTTTTGTAGCAAGTGGGGATGTTGCGGCCAATACTGGCACGCCTGTTACCAAATTATATGAGGCGTACACAAATGCCGATATCAACCACCCTATTGCCATACCACGGGTAGGCGCGCCAAATGTAGGCGCAACAGACAAAAATGCCACAAACAACCCCACAATAATCCCGCCAATAATCATAAACGGTGCCAAAATCACATTAATTTTTACCATGCCTTCTAAGTCAAAGCGTAAAACTATGTACACAAAAATCCCTACAGCTACTGCACCTACCGTAAATGGCAAATTAAACGCCTGCCTTGCAGTAGCACCTGCACCTGCCAGCATAGCAACAAACAGGCAAAACAAAAACATCGCAACCAGCCACTCCATTATTGTGCCAAGCCTCTTGCCTAGCAAGTGCTGCATAAATTGGCTGTATGTCTCTATCCCTTCGCGGCGGCAGATGGCCAGTGTGGCCCAGCCAACCAAGGCAAACAAAAGCCCAGCAACCACCAACCCCCATACCCCCATAGGGCCAAAGCCCACAAAGTACCTAAGCAACTCCTGCCCGGAGGCAAACCCCGCCCCCAAGAAAACCGATGCGTACACGGCAGCTATTTGCAAGCCGCTAAACTTGCGTTTTTTTTGCATAAAAACACCCCTATACAATATTGGACAAGATATCCCGTGTCCCTACATTAGTGTATGGGGGTGCATGGCAGATAATGTCATTGTTGACTATGGTGTGTCTATCAAACCATCAAGCCAAGGGGTTTCGTTCCCGTGTGCAGATGTTATTGCGCTCATTAGCCAGCTCTTTTGTTCGCTTGAAAGCATGTGCATAACCGCCTTAAAGTCGGCTTCCATTTTAGGCTTTAGGTACGGATGAGTTGCCGCGAACTTATCGGTTTTAAAGAACAGGATAATCTCGGGGGCGAGATATGGTATACCGTCTGCGTACAAGATTGCCTTTTCCATAGGGCGGCTGATTTTGGGATTGCTGTGTACGATGTAGTTATCGCTCTCTTTATTGTCAAAACTAACCTCAATAAAGACAAAGCTACTCAAGCGAGGCTCATGCATTGTGTAGGAATATACATTTTTGTTTGCCCGTTCTATCGGGTACATTTCTGACCAGCCGCCGGGTTTTACTGCCCAAAAGCCGCACTTTGCCAGCTCTGGGTCGTTTATATCTTCTACTTTGTAAAACAGATATTGGGTAATTGGTTTGTTTTGCTCCCAAAAACGTGCAAAAATAGGCCAGTCTTTTTCCATTAAAAATTGCAAAACCTTTTGCCTATCCTCTGCAAAAAAGCACATATCAAAGTCTCCATGCTCACGTATCTGCTTGCCCGCAAACATGTCAAGAGCAAAACCTCCACATATGGCGTAGTCGAAGCCGCAACCCTTAAACATTTCCTGTGCTTGTAAAATTAGCTTGTCCATGCTGTCCTTCTTTCCATTTCTTCTATTGCAATTCGTAAATTTCATCAATTACACAATCTAGCAGCATACAAAATATTTCATAATGGTCTTTTATTGATTCCTTGTTTACTACGGTTAGTAAGAGCGTGTCTATTATTTGGCGCGCTCTTTCATTGCTTACTTTTAATTTAATGCCAGAGGCGATAAGTCTGGCCGCAAGGCCATCTTCGCTGTTTTTACTATGTCTCTCTTTCCACTCTTTTGGTAGTTTGTTCAAAAGACTTTGATAGTCCGTGCTGTGTCTTTTTGTGATGATGTCGTTCTGTGCATATTCTAAATATAGTGTCTTTAACACTTGGTAGATTTCTTCTTTGGTTGGCGGTGAAGATAGTATTTCGTTGTACATATCTCTTGTGCTTTGCTGAAAATCGTCCATAACATCACAAAACAACGCTTCTTTAGTGTCATAAAGCGAATAAAAAGTACCAGTAGATATTCCCACCTTGGCGCAAAGTTCGTTTACACTTGTTTTTTTGTAACCATGTACAGACCAACTTTTTTTGCACGCTGCTATGAGATTTTGGCGTATGTTTTCTTTTTCTGTTTCATTAAAACTCCTGGGCATTTGGCATCTCCGTTAATACTGCGAATATAAATGCTGTTTTATTCGTTGATGTAATATAGACTATGTAGCTTTTGTTGTCAAGCCGTCAACTAACCCCATATCCGGCGAAGTTATCTCCTAATATTTCCTTTAGTATGCCTATAATAAGATCACACTCACCTACATAACGCACGACAATTAAATCTCTCATAAACCAGTGAGGCCAAGTCTCCCAAGAGAACCAATGAAAAATATGTCCATCACCTGCAGGGTCTGGCCGTGATATAAAGTAGCCACATGGACTAATAAACATAGCATCTCTTTTAGCATCTTCGACAGAGTCATATGCATATATGGCAACCAACTCACCATTTATACGAATATTTATTGACCCAACAGATAACCAACTAGGCTGGCTTTCGTCATATTTGTATGCACTGTCTAATATTGGGGATGCTTCAAGTTGGTTTGTGAAGGCGGTAAAATTAAATTGTAGAGGGTTATCATCGTAATGGACAAGTTCATTGCTTGAGTTAGTACCTGCATCTAACTGGGCTTTACAGCCGCTTAAAACAATGAGTACCACAGCCATACATAAGAAAAACACAACTTTTTTACTGCTCATCGCAATAGCCTCCTAAATTATCTTGAGTTCGATACTATGGCACAAGGTAAATAAGCCAGTGCCATTCTTTGCCCTTCCAAGAATAGAGAAAATGCCTTATAATCTATGTAACTACAGGTGCAGGGCGGTTTATACCCTAGGCTAATCCACTGAAAGGTGGTGAGGCCCTATGGTGGAAATGTTCTTGATTGTATTTGCTTCAATGACTTTTGTTGTTGCG
>WQVY01000058.1 GCA_009785605.1 Defluviitaleaceae bacterium
GTAATAATCCCTTGGCGCTGCCTGTTATATTGCAAAGTCAAATTTTCGGCAAGTTCTTCTGCATTATTTACTGCGGTGTCGGTGGCAACCATGCGTGCGGCTTGCTCGCACAGCGCGGCCTCTAGCATTGCGCCGTATATTTGCGTGTTTAGATACATGGGGGCCATGTATCCCAGGAAGCTGTCAACATCGGGGTCGTATTCCATTTCCGGCGGCTCGGTATTATTGGCCTCGTCAGATTCTAACCGTAGGCTTATTGGCAGTATTGGCTTGATGGTAGGTTCTAGGTTTAAGACGGTGTGATACCTTGTATATGCGATATACAACTCGTCAATTGTAGCCAGCGCATCTTCGTCGTCACTGTTAAGACAAAAATCCTCTAGTACCAAAGTCCCCATAGCTTCTGCGTCTTCAAAGGTAGGGTTTTCTGGCATTGCTCCAAGGTGCCTGTGAATATTTTGGCTTTGAGACAGGAAATAATCCACGCCGCGGCCCCCAATGGGTAACAATATGGCATTTTTGCCATGGGCGCTTGCGTGTGCCAATACAGCTTTGCAGATATTTATGTTGTAACTGCCACACTTGCCTCTATCGCTGGTAAACACGATATAGCCTGTGTTTTTGTGCCGCACTTCCCGCTCTTTAACATACATATTGCACGCTGTCGCGGGGCTTTTGGCAGCGTCCATCATAATTTTATCTGTCCCTTCCAAAAAAGGCAGGGTATTTCCCCACCGTTCTTTGGACTTTCTTAGCTTGGCCGTTGATACCAAGTTCATGGCTTTCATGGCCTGCTTCATATTCAACACGACATTGCGCCGTTGCTTAATGGCTTTAATTGATGACATGGTTATTTTTTACCCCTATATCTATCCAAAATGCCCATTATTTCATCCCGTGTAAGCAGTGCCTTTAAATTGCTTATGCATAAATCATGCAACTCCTTGGGGATGGCTTCGCCTCTTGATTTAACTTCCCTTAGCTGTGTAAACATGTCTGCCAAGTAGCCCCGACCCTCGTGGCGCTGCTCGAACAAGCGGGTTAGGAAATTATTGGTTTCGCGGATTGCTTGTTCCAATATAGGGGAGATAAGAGGTACGCGTGGCTCGGAAATGCTTGTGCTATTTTCTGCATCACCATCACTGGCAACATCGTTGTTAGTGTTAGCAGTCGCACGCTTGTCACTGCGCTGTTTTGCCGTGCTAATTTCTTCGTCATATATCTTAGCTATGGGGCTAGATGTTGGGATTTCCATAAAGATTCTATCTTCTGTAGCGTTTGTAAATTCCTTGTCTCTTACAATATATCGCCGCATATCGTCCCGTTGGTTGAAATGGAACATTAACAGCGCATCCGCAGTCTGGCGAGTTTCTTCTTCTGTCATCCCCAGTAGTGCACTATTGGCTTTGTCAAAAAGCATCAATAATAATTCCTCAAAAGGCAACCACACAAACAGTTTAAGCGCTTCATTCAGGCCATCGCGGATGTCGGGCGTAAGCTCCTTTTTGTCTCGTATCTCTGCCAATAAATTGCGCCCAGTGCCGCCCATATGCGCGTCATATCGGCTATCCCTGAAGTAATCCAGTAGTGCTGTCTTGGTCTTGTCCATTAATGAGTTGGGCTTAACAGGCACACTTTGTAAGAAGTTTTCCTGCGTAACCGCAAACAAGAATATAATCTGCTCTTCAAATGGCAATGGCTGGCTTTGGGGCTGCTTTAGCATTTCAACCACGCGCTCGCCTTTATGAAGTGCCAGCTCGGTATCCTTGCTTAAGTCCGACCCAAAGCGCGAAAACGCCGCAAGCTCGCGGTACCTGGCGTACTCTAAGCGTAGCGGCCCAGCAATTTGCTTCATTGCCTTTGTTTGAGCGGCACCACCTACACGTGATACGCTAAGCCCAGGGCTTACCGCAGGGCGGATACCACTGTTAAACAGCTCTGTCTCAAGGAAGATTTGACCATCTGTGATAGAAATTACGTTTGTGGGGATATATGCAGAAATATCTCCCGCTTGCGTTTCAATGATAGGAAGTGCAGTAAGAGTACCGCCCTTTTCCAGACACGCAGCTCTTTCTAGTAAGCGAGAATGCAAATAAAAAACATCGCCAGGATATGCTTCGCGCCCCGGTGGCCGCCTCAAAAGCAGACTCAGGGCCCTATAAGCAACGGCGTGTTTAGACAAGTCGTCGTAAATTACTAATACATCTTTGCCAGCTTCCATCCATTCCTCGCCAATAGCGCAGCCAGAGTAGGGGGCGATATATTGCATTGGTGCGGTATCGCTGGCGCTGGCGGTCACAATTGTCGTGTAACGCATCGCGCCCACACGGTAATTACTCAGGGGATTTTCGTCAGGGAAGGCGTTGCGCAAAGTACGGGCCACTTGGGCCACGGTTGAGGCCTTTTGCCCTATAGCAACATACACGCAATATACATTGGCATCGCGCTGGTTGATAATTGTATCTATGGCAATGGCGGTTTTACCTGTTTGCCTATCGCCTATTATAAGCTCGCGCTGGCCGCGTCCTATGGGTACTAGGGCATCTATGGCCATGATACCGGTTTGCAGCGGTACGTTTACTTCTTTACGCTCTATAACACCGGGTGCTATGCGCTCTATTTCGCGGGTTGGTGTGTTGTAGGGTAGGGGACTACCACCGTCAAGCGGCTGCCCCAGTGGGTCAACAACACGCCCAAGCAAATTATCACCAACGGGGACTTCCGCAACACGACGTGTGCGTTTTACCATATCACCCTCGCGTATATTAGCGTCCGACCCAAGCAGCACCACGCCTATGGAGTCTTCGTCCAGGTTAAGGGCAATACCATAAACATCACCCGGGAACTCAAGCAGCTCCCCGCTTACAGCACCCGGTAGGCCATATATCCGTGCGATACCGTCACCTACATGCAGGACTGTCCCTTCCTCTGTAACATCCATCTTGGCTGTATAGCCCCGGATTTGCTGTTTTATTATAGAAGTGATTTCGTCAGGTTTGAAGATCATATGTCGCTTCCCCGTTTCATGTTTTAAATCTCAAGTTTTCCTTCATGCCTTTAAGCAGGTATCTTAGTGTGTGGTCAAATACATACCCATCTACATGTAGCCTAAAGCCACCAATTACAGTAGCGTCCACATCAACCGAAAGCTCTACGGTTTTACCCAGTTTGCGGGTTAGCGTAATCATGAGCTGGCTTTCTTGTTCGGGTGTTAGTGGTATGGCGGATACTACTTTGGCAGTGGTATGGTTTTGGTGGCGACGTATCATGTTAACCAATACATCCAATGCCGGTGCCAGAAAGTCCTCACGGTTTTTGGATACGGTCAGGCGCATAAACCCTAGCAAATCGTCATGGATACGCCCTGCGAATACATTGTCAAGGAAGACAAACTTCTCTGCCTCGGGTATCCGTGGGTGGGTGATTATGCGTTTACATTCCGCTTCACGCATGGTGGCGCTAATAAAGGCCGCCTGCTCAAGAAAATCCGCAGTAAGTCCACGCTCTAGCGATAGCTCAAACAATGCCGTAGCATAGCGGGTAGATAAATCAGCCATTTATGCGCCTCCCTTCAAAATTATGCACTAAAAACAGCCCGGTCAAGTTCTGCCAGGCCCTCGGTAAAAAGCCGCTCGTGTGCTTTCTTGTCAATAGAAGCTGCTAATAGCTTTTCTGCCATCTCAAGGGAAATATCAATCACAGCCGTGTGCAGTTCATCACGCACGCGTTCACGCTCCGCCGCGATTTCTATACCGGCTTTGTCTGTTAAATCCTTGGCTTCGTCTTTGGCTATGCTTAGTATATGGGCGCGCTGCTCGCTTGCTTGCTTGCGGGCTTCTTCTAAAATAGATGTACGCTCTACATCTATGTCTTTCAACTGATGGTCGTATTTTGCCCTAAGCTCGCCGGCGGCAGCCCTACTCTCGCGGGCTTCGTCCATTTGATTTTGGATGCGCTGTGTCCGCTCGCGCAAAAAACTTCGCACAGGCTTATATAAGAGCCATGTCAAAATAATACCAAGCACAATAACGCCAAGGGCATTAAAAGCAGCTTGTGCAAGTGCTTGCTCGTCAATTCCAAAAAACCGGTCCGGCGGCAAGCTGTCAAGTAAAAATAGAAATAGAGGGTTCAAGTCACTCATCCCTTTTCCTGCATACTAGGAAACTACTACACAAGGTACATGTAAAATTGGTTAAGAATAGGATTGGGGAAGAGAACAATCAAAGCGATAACCAAGCCATATATACCCCCGGTTTCCGCAAAAGCAAGGCTGATTATCATAGAAGTAGTAAGTGGGCCACGAGCCTCTGGCTGGCGGGCAATGCCCTCAAGGGCAGCACAGGCAATACGAGCCTGTCCAATTGTGGTTAAGAAACCGTTAAAAACAGCAATGGCCGCCGAAATATAAGCGATAGCCATTACAAACGCTAAAGGATTTTGCATGATTATTCCTCCCAGGAAATATAAATTATTGTTTATGTCTCACTAGAATGGGTAGCCGCAACCCCCACAAATGTGAGACTAAGAACCGTAAATATAAAAGCCTGCAATGTGCCGGCAAATACGTCAAAATATAAATGAAGCACAGGTGGTAAAAATAGCTGCACAACCATAGGCGCTAAGCCATAAACCAGCGATACAAGTATCATCCCACCCAATACATTCCCAAATAAGCGGAAACTCAAGGCGATGGGCTTGGATATTTCACCCAACACATTAACAGGGAAAAAAATAAAGATAGGCTCAAAAAAGCTCTTGATATAATCCCAGCCACGGTACCTAATACCGGCAAAATGAATCAACAGAAAAGTGATAAGTGCAAGACCCAAAGGCACAGGCCAATCTGCGGTAGGCGGGCGGATAAAAAGAATTAGCCCACTCATGTTAGACAGCATCAAAAATGCAAAAACCGTAAAAAACCACCCGCCAATCCAAGCAAGCTTGGGTCCGGCGCTTCTTATAACAAGGCCTTCGAAAGCCTCTACAATAATCTCAACAAAATTTTGAAAGCCAGTAGGGATATCTTTAAAATTGCGTAGCTTAACACGCACAATAATGGCAAAAACAATCAAAAGGGCCATAATTGCCCACGCTACAACAATGGACTCCGTAATCCATATTTCTATTGGGCCTATGTTTATTACCCCTAAATTTCGCACATCAAAGTTCATGTTTATCTCCATTCACAACATTGCGTCGTCCAAAAAAATGCACAACATAGTTAGCAAAAGGCATAGAAAGCAAACCAATAGCAGCACCAAACATGTCAACAACTGGCAAGAAATGTGTGGCTGTTATCACAAGCCCAGTCAAGATAAAACGCAGGATATAATGTATACTTACATAAGCGCCACCCTTAGCAGATTCCATACTTGTAGCGCGGGTTACACAGTGTTTGAGCCATACTATTTTAACCAGGTTTAAGACCATAGAAATGCCAATACCAAGCGCAAAACCAACAGCAAAAGACGAGCGGAAAAAAACAGCACCGCCCGCCATCATCAAGATGGATATTATAACTACAGCTATCAGCATTTTGCGTACGAAACTGTCAACAGTGTAATCCATCGTTCACATCCATATACAAAAATAGAAAATAATCTACATCACGCGCTTGGCCATAGAGTACATAGATTTTATAGCTGCAACCAAGCCCAACAACGTAAAAACCAATATAAGCCAAGGCGTTGTGCCAATCCACCTGTCCAATAACCAGCCCACAAATATCCCCATGCCAACACACGCAACTACGGTAATACCCATAGAGGTAATCAAAGCCAGTGCACGGTAAATTTCTCTTAGCTCTTTCTTTGTAAGCTTTGGCATTATATCAGCCCCAGATATACACGAAATAATTCATATATATAAAGATTTCGTTAACATACATCTTCCATGTTACAATACTTAAGACTTTAGCAATATAAAGAAAATGTTAAGATTAGAGGGATGAGTGTGAAAGAAAAAAAAACAATCCTGGTTGCGATGAAGTATTGCACACAGCTTGACGACATAGTAGAAACACTAAAACGCAACAATTTCAATTTGCTAATAGCCAACATGGCAAAGGCAGTTACATCAATACTAGACCATAATCATCCCAACCTGCTGTTAGCCGACATAGATTTGCCAGGCCAGGATGGGCTTGCATTAATAAGAAACCTTCGCAAGACATATGAAGCACCAATAATCATGCTATCGCAAAACTACGACGAAAACATTGTAGTTAGCGCGCTAGACGCAGGCGCAAACGATGTGTTAATCCTACCCTTTGGCCGGGCAGAGCATTTGGCAAGGATACGCGCCGCGCTAAGATGCGGCTGCAGCGGCCAAAGGGGTGTATCCGGGGGAGTTTTTACTACAGGAGCGTTAACAATTGATTATGACAGGCGGCTGGTTACATCTCACAATAAGCTAGTACACCTCACACCCATAGAGTTTAGGATAATAACCTTGTTAACACGTAACGCCGGCAAGGTATTAACACATGATGAAATTATAGACGATATTTGGGGCCCATATAACAGCGACAACTTAGTATTACGGGTCAACATGGCCAATATACGCCGCAAAATAGAAGTCAACCCTGCCGAGCCGCAGTACATTGTTACGGAAGTTGGCGTAGGGTACCGGGTGGTATGTGAATAAACATCTCTTTAGAAAGCGCAAGCTACCCCAAAAACAAAACACCATATACAAGCGCACCCAGCACAACAAACCCAGGGTGCGCTTTAATTTTTAAAAGAAGAAAAAGACTGGCCCCTGCCAATATAAACATGTGCAAGACCCCAACGCCTTCCCAACCCAGCACCAAGCTGCGTAGTGCTATATCCAACATGAGTACCGCAATAGTAGGCCTTATAAACCGTGTAAGACGTTTGACCTGCGGTGAGTCCTTGTACCGTGTAAGTACACCCATCAAAACCACCATAAGCAATGCCGAAGGCGCAACAGTAGCCACAACCCCTACCATAGCCCCAAGTACACCTGCCTGGTTAAACCCGATATAAGCTGCAATTTTGGGCGCAATAGGGCCGGGTAAAGCATTGCCCATAGCAAAAATTTCTGCAAATTCTGCGGCGGTAAACCAGCCGTATACTGCAACAACTTCATGTTGAATTAGCGGGACAATAGAAGGGCCGCCACCATAACCCAATATGTTGGAAATAAAAAATACCCAAAATATCTGCAAATAAATCATTATTAATTCATGCCTCCTTAGTCGGCGGGACAGGTTCATCATCCGCTTGCGCCGCAATCTCTGTCGGTTTCTCATTCTTTGTTTTGTTCGAACGGACAATTTTCTCAAGTAAGCCATGCCCCATAAGCGCCCACAAAAACAACCCCGCCAATACAATGGCCGGGTGCGGTACAACAAATGTAATTAGCATAGCAGCAACAACTACATGTGCTAGGGTAACAACCCACCCAAGCCCCTTCGCTGCAATAACTAAAAATTGCCACCCAACAATGCCCAGCATAACACCAACCACAGGTACCATTGCCCGCATCATACCCATGGCCCATGGCTCGTTACTAAAGTGGGATAATGTCCTAAGCAGTACAATCATAAGAAATGCCGTAGGCAATGTTGCACCAATGAGTGCAATTGTAAGCCCAAAAAACCCGCCCACACGGTAGCCGATATATCCAGCCATTTTTGTATTAATAGGCCCAGGCAATGTATTTCCTATTGCTACAATTTCAACAAATTCCTCATTGTCCATCCACTTGTACCGTTCCACGGCCTCGCGGTGTACAAACGGTATGGAGGCCGGGCCCCCTCCAAAGCATAGCAACCCGCTTCTAAAAAAGGCCATGAAGATGTCTTTGTAAAGCATATATCACCTCATATAAATAGTATTATGCATCATAATGATTTTATAAATTGGGACACACAGTTGCTGTTCAAATTTTCTGCCAAAATGTAGAATCTTGCCGAAATGTTAACGCTACACACTATACAGATTGTAGGTCAATACATGCCAATTTCACCTCACTATCAGCGCCCACAAAAAACAAACACAGGACTAAAACCTATTTCTATTTGGCATAGGGACATAGGCTCTTTGTTAAAACCGGGATACCACCAGAAAGCAACTTTTAGGGAGCTATCGGTCTTTGCTCGCAAATTATCATTTTTGTTGGGTGCTGGGGTCCCTATCAAGGCTGCATTGTCTATTGTATCAGAGCAACTACCCGGGCGTTGCCTTCGCAGACTAGTGCCAAGCCTAGCAGCCAAGGTAGAGCAAGGCGAGAGTTTCTCGCACAGCATAAGGGGGACAGGTGCATTCTCGGACTTTTTTTGTGGTTTTGTGAGTATAGGTGAAGCTACTGCAACTTTACCACAAGTTATGGAACAACTAGCAGATTTTTATGACGACTGGGCCCAAACCCGTGACGAGTTAATCGCCGCGCTACTATACCCTATTATTGTAAGCATAATGATGCTTGGGGTTATTATACTTGCTGTGACATTTGTACTGCCAGGCTATAGCAGGATTTTTGCCGCAACCGATACGCCTTTACCGGCTTTGACTCGTGGGCTACTAATGGCATCTGAGTTTTTGACAACAAATGCTATCTTTGTCGCCATATGCTTTTTATTTGCATTGATTGTTTTAGCCCTGTTTTACAAGAGCACATATGGTCGTGAGGCTACTGCTGTGGTAGAGCTCCGCATTCCGGTAATGCGGCTTGGTATCAATTTTAGGTTAACACAATCACTGCATCTTTTGCTAACAGCCGGGTTGCCCGTGTCACAGGCGTTGCCCTTAGTAGAAGGTGTTATGAGCAATGTGCGTGTGCGCCGTGACATTATCAAGATATCAGCACAGATGGGCGTAGGCAAGCCGTTCTGGGAAACGTTAAACAAAGCGCCATACATAGACCCTCTACTGATTGGCTTTGCCAAGGTAGGAGAGGAAACAGGGCGCATGACCCAAACTATGGAAAAATGTCAAGCATATTATTCACAAGCATATAAACAAGCTGTCCGGCGTTTAAATAAACTGGTTGAGCCGATAATTACCCTGGTGTTGGGGGTTGGTTTGGGGGTAATAATGCTGGCGGTAATACTGCCTACATTTGAACTAGCGACGATTATGTAAACACAAGGAGGCTGCAATGCAAAAGAAAATTAGTAACAAGGGGTTCACCCTCATAGAGCTGCTAATAGCATTGGCAATTATTGCAATAATTGCCGCAATACTAATCCCAAACTTTTTTGTAACAACAGACAGGGCACGGCTTCGCAGCGATATACAATCTGCAAGGGTCATCCAAAGCGCAGTAGAGCTATACCGCGCAGAAAGGGGCCGCGCCCCAGTGGGTGATATGAATACCATATTAACATCCCTTACAACGGCAGGCTTCCTTAGGGCCCGCTACACAGATATCCAAACCGAAGGCGCAGTATGGGCAAGGGACGATGATTTGGGAGTAGTGGTAAACATCAGCGCAAGCCCTGCAAATATACACAGTATCTACAGTAGCTTGCCCGATGCAGAGCGGCTTTTTGTAATTAATGGCCGAACAGGAAACTAAGCATGGCCCAGACAATAGACCTTTCAACCCTTGAGAGCCCACCGGCTCATATCTTAAGCCATGAGTATGCCGCAAAATATTTGGCCCTCCCTGTCCGGTTGGCCGGTAATCATTTATGGGTAGCTATGGAAGACCCGTTTTGTGCCAAAACTCTTGCTGACTTGGCCGATATAACCGGCCTATTTATAGTGCCAATGCAAGCAAGCACAACAGATATCCGCCGCAAACTTGACCAGATATATGGCGATGAAGCCATGCACACAATAGCATCGCAATTTCTGGTAGAAGAAAAACTGCGCCATCGTACACAAGCCCCAGATGCGGCTCTGCTTGCAGCTTTACAAAGCGCGCCCGCAGTCAGGTTAATAGATTCCTTAATAGAGTCAGGGGTAGCCAGCCGTTCAAGTGATATACATATAGAGCCATATGGTACATCTCTAAGGGCGCGTTACCGGGTGGACGGTGAGCTAGTTACCTTTACGACAGTGGATTATAGCCTGCTACCCAATGTTATCTCGCGTCTAAAAATCATGGGTGACCTAGATATCGCAGAAAAGCGTATGCCACAGGACGGGCATTTTTCTATGAATGTACTGGGCGAGAATATAGAGTTTCGCTTAAGTACAATGCCAACATATTTAGGCGAAAAAGCCGCAATACGTCTCTTGTACAGCCAAACAGCCCGCCTAAGAAAAGATGAGTTGGGCTTCTTCGAAGATGATCTAGTCAAGCTTACCCAGCTTTTTCATAAACCCCACGGGGCAATATTTATGACTGGGCCAACCGGCAGCGGTAAATCCACAACTCTTACCAGTTTCTTGGAAGAGCTAAATCACGAAAAACGAAACATAATCACAGTAGAAGACCCAATAGAAAACCCAATAGTAGGGGTAAACCATGTAAAAATTGAGCGCATGGCCGGCTTGGACTTTGCAAGTGCATTAAGGCATATCTTGCGACAAGACCCGGATGTTATCATGATAGGTGAAGTACGCGACGAAGAAACAGCGCGCATATCTATACAGGCGGCAATAACTGGGCATGTAGTACTTAGCACACTACATACCAACGATGCCGCCGGTGTAATAGAGCGCCTCATGGACATGGGGATAGAGTCCTATCTTGCCGCAGCGGCCCTTAACGGCATAATATCCCAGCGGCTGGTTAGGCGCATATGCACGGCATGCAAAACTCCTGCCATGCTTACATCTCATGAAGCGCATAGTCTAAACCTTCCTGCCGATATACCCGTATGGGTTGGGGTAGGTTGTGGGCGTTGCAATAACACAGGGTACAAAGGAAGGTTAGCTGTATACGAATACATTATAATGGACGATCAACTACGCCGTCGCATGAGTAAATACCCAGCCCGCTTAGCACAGTATTTGCGCAGCATAGGGGGGCTTAAATCAAACATAGCAAAGAACGTGCAACTAGGCCATACCACTGCCAGTGAAGCGCTACGGTTATTGGAAGGTGGCCAATGAAAATAACACGAAAATCAAAACGCACGTCAGGCTTCACGCTCATGGAAGCAATTATTGCGCTGGCTGTGTGGATGATATTAGCTGTTAGTGTATTGTATATGTGGAATCATATGTCCAACCGTTCGGCTGCGCTTCTTGCAAGGCAAAGCGCCTTAGAAAATGCCCGTGGTGCTATGGATGTGCTTATTACCAACATCCAAATGGCAAAGTCTATTTCACTAAATGTGGGACCAGATTATGTATTAAGACATATGCTCCTTCCAAGCTATAACCCAGACGGCAACCCACATGTTTATAGGTTTGACTTTAATGTCAATTTACTGCCAACATCAGTAAGATTTCGCCGTCTAGAATTTGGCCAAAATGAGTTGGTATCCAACATTGCCTTAGTGCGCATACAGCCCATTAACGGGCAATACATGCACATAACCATAAAAACAGGCTGCGAGTTTCCTATTATATTAGAAGGCAGCGTAGACATAAGATACAAAATTTTGACGGTAAATGGATTGCAACACTAGATTCATGGTATACTGGCACATGCAAATCATTCCACAAATGAAATGAGCCAAAACATGAGCCAAAAACTAATTTATATCGCAGACGACGATACCTATATCCGCGAAGCTTTAAAAACTTTCTTAGAAAACGCTGGCTATAAAGTACAAGCTTTCGAAAGCGGTGAGTTGTTGCTTTCGGCTTTTAGCGATACCCCATGTGATTTGGTTATCCTTGATGTAATGATGTCGGGCACCAATGGCTTTGCCGCCTGTAAGGAACTTAGGCGCAAAAGTCATGTGCCTATTTTTATGGTTACAGCCAGGGATAGCGACCTGGATTACCAAACAGGGTTGGATTTAGGGGCAGACGATTTTTTCACAAAACCAGTGAGCCCCATGACAGTAACCATGAAGGTAAAAGCCATGTTTAGGCGTATAGCATATGAGAGAGAGGACGCATTATTAAATCATGAAACTATTTAGTCGTATTAGCCGCAACCTAAGAGCCAGTATATTTACATCGTTTTCTGCTTTGTTATTTTTCTCGTTTGTATTAATAGGAGTTGCATTTAATTTTGCGGCAAACCAATATATCGAAAGAAGTGCAAAAAACGCTTTAATTGATGCCCGCAATGCCCACTTGGTAGGCGTTACGGTTGGTGCTGCCGAGATGTTTTATTCGCACATAGTAGCTGAGGGTGGGAGTGTAAACTTCTTCCACCGTAACCTTATGCGCTTATATGTAGACCCAGAGCATCAGCTGGCCCATGTATTGGGATCACCAGCAGTACCATATACCGTAGTACGTGACATAACCGGTGTGTTAGAAGGCGAAAACGTGGACCTAAGTGCCAGGTCGCCACGCCGCATACGCGCAAATGGAAATATCTACTATGTTACGACTATACGCGCAATGGTTACACCACCAGTCGTGTACGCGGTATATTATATTAATGTAACAGACTTACGCCGTTTTACTGCAGGTATAAATATGCGGTTATTGGCTTTGGTGGCTATTATCTGGTTTGCTACTATGGTGATGTCTACAATTTTATCTGGTGCTCTGGCAAAGCCCCTTAAAAACCTAAGCCAATTTGCTGGCCAAATTGGTCAAGGCAACTTTGAGCCAAACCCTATAACCTTTGCTAACGAGGAGTTTGAAGAACTAAACCAAAGTCTAAACCATGCCGCAAAGCAGCTCGCACGCTACGACAACGACCAAAAAACGTTTTTCCAAAATGTATCACACGAACTACGCACGCCACTAATGTCCATCAAAAGCTATGCCGAAGGCATAAAATATGGTGTGATGGACAATGTAATGGCCGCAGAAACCATACTAGAATGCACAGACCGGCTAACCGAAATGGTAGGCGACATACTCTATGTGTCCCGCATAGACAATATAACAGCCCCGCTAATGGAAGAAGTAAACCTGGCCGCCCTTATAGAAGAGCGTGTAGCCAGGCAACAATCCCTTGCAGAGCGTAGAAACATAACCCTTGACTTTAAAACAGATGGCGAACCTATTATAATCTCATGCGTAATTAGTTACATTGAGCGTGCTGTAGATAATCTAATCTCCAACGCTATACGTCATGCCCAAGGCACTGTCACGTTAGAATGTTTTACTATAGGCTCAAAAGCAACTATACGCGTACTAGACGATGGCACTGGCTTTGAGCCGGATGCACTACCCAATATTTTTGAGCGCTTTTTTAAAGGTAAAAATGGCCTAACGGGTATTGGGCTGTCTATTGTTAAATCTGTTGTAGAGCAGCACAAGGGTACTGCCACAGCCGAAAACGGAGAAAATGGCGCAATAATGACCATAAGCTTGCCCCGCGTTGTGTAAAGCCTAGGATGTTTATTAAGGAAGTTTATTAAATTTGAGTAGGTGACAAGTTTGGCTGTATTATTCTCTAATGACGAGTTTGCAAAATTAAAAGAACATCTGGTGCTATACCGCTGCGCACTAATAAACATGACAACACGCATGGAAATATTATTAGAAGACTTCAGCAACTTACAAGACAGTAACCCCATAGAGCATGTAAAATACCGACTAAAATCGCCTGAAAGTATTGCATCAAAACTACACCGCCAAAGCTTGGATTTAACTGCAGATAGCGCTAAAAAGCACCTTGCCGACATAGCGGGTGTGCGCGTTATTTGCCCATATACAAAAGATATTTCTTACATCGCAAAAGTGTTAAAAAGCCAATCGGACTTAAAAGTATTAAGCGAAAAAGATTATATTACAAACCCAAAGCCCAGCGGATACCGCAGTTATCACCTGATTTTTGAGGTGCCAATATACCTTTCTAATACAGAAGAACGGCTGCCAGTAGAAGTGCAAATACGCACCCAGGCAATGGACTTTTGGGCCACACTAGAACATAAAGCCCGCTATAAATACCAAGACGACATGCCAGGGCATTTGGCCCATGAACTAAACGAATGTGCAATAAAAATTTCAGAGTTGGACGACAGGATGTCGCTAATCCAAGATATAGTTAATATCGCGTACGATTAAAGATAGCGGTTGCTAACGCATGCAACCGCTATTTTTCGTGCCGCTATTTATAGGAAGCTGAACAGTACACAAAGGAGGAAATTATGCCAGGATTTCATGTTGTTAATCATCCGCTTATCCAAACAAAAATGGCAATGTTAAGAAGTGTGGATACCGGGACAAAGGCATTTAGGGAAATATGCAGCGAGTTGGCTACACTTATCTGCTATGAAGTAACAAAGGATTTGCCACTGGTTGAGGTAGAGGTAGAAACACCTCTATGTACCACCACATGCCTGACCATAGACAAAAAATTCGCATTTGTACCAATATTGCGTGCAGGGTTGGGTATGGTAGACGGCCTTCATCGCCTAATACCAACAGCCAAAGTTGGCCACATAGGCCTATACCGTGACCCTAAAACCCTAGAGCCGGTAGAATATTACTGTAAGCTCCCACCCGATATATGTGAACGCGAAGTACTATTACTTGACCCGATGTTGGCAACCGGCGGCACGGCCTCTATGGCTATAGACTACCTAAAAGAAAGAAACGTAACAAACATCAAATTACTAGTGCTGGTTTCCTGCCCGGTAGGTGTAGACAAAATCTTAAAAGAGCACCCAGACGTAAGCATATACACAGCAATGAACGACCCAGAGCTTAACGGGGACGGCTATATAGTCCCAGGCCTTGGCGATGCTGGTGATAGGATTTTTGGCACAAAGTAAACGCAAATTGTAATGTAGAAAAATATTACGTAATTGTGGCAATAATTTTACGAATATGTTAAAATTGCAATAAGTTGTATCATAAGGAGGTTAGGCAAGATGATAACAAACCAGGTATTGCAAAGTGCCGTAGATGGCTTGAAAAATATTACCCGCAGGGAAATAACAGTAGTTGACCGGGAAGGCAAGATTGTAGCCAGTACAGAAACGGATTTTAGCCCCAACATACAGCCCGTGGTTGACTCTTTCGTCAACTCCCCAGCAGAGAATCAATTGATGCAGGGCCACCAATATTTTAAGGTTTTTGACAACAGCCTGGCAGAATACATCGTAATCATCCCCGGCGAAGACGAAGAAACTTACCGTGTAGGCAAGATTGCCGCCTTCCACCTTCAAGGCCTGATGATGGCGTACAAAGAACGTTTTGATCGCGACAATTTTATTAAGAACCTGCTGCTTGATAACCTATTGTTGGTAGACATTTATAGCCGTGCCAAAAAACTGCGCATAGACAATGAAATAAAACGTGTAGTTTATCTAATAGAGACAGACCTTGACCCAGACGTAAGTGTGATGGAGATTGTACGCAGTATATTCCCGGACAAGCTGCGTGATTTTGTTACAGCGGTAGACGAGCAATGCATAATCTTAGTAAAAGAATTAGCAGAGCGTGACTCCTCCGAAGAAATAGAGCAGATTGCCAACACAATAGTAGACACACTTTCGACCGAGGCAATGAGCAAAGTATATGTGTCTATAGGCTCTGTAGTAAGGGATTTGAAAAACGTATCCAGCTCCTTTAAAGAAGCGCGCCTGGCCAAGGAAGTTGGCAAGATTTTTGAAGCTGACAAGCAAATTGTCAACTACGAACGGCTTGGAATTGGGCGGCTAATATATCAGTTGCCACTGCCCTTGTGTCGCATTTTCATAAAAGAAATGCTACAAGGTTTTAGTATAGACGACATAGACGAAGAAATGTTTACAACAGTTATGAAGTTCTTCGAAAACGACCTTAATGTATCAGAAACGTCCCGTGAGCTATACATCCACCGCAACACACTGGTGTATCGCTTGGATAAACTACAAAAAATGACTCAACTAGACCTGCGCAAGTTTGGCGATGCTATTACCTTCAAAATAACACTAATGGTAAATAAATATTTGCAATACCGGGGTAAGCAGCAGTTCTGATGGAATGGAGTTTCACATGATACAAATGATCAACACCACTAAGATATGGGAAAACGGCGCAACAGGCTTACACGATGCAAGCATCTCTATCAAAAAAGGCGAGTTTGTTTTTGTTGTAGGCTCCAGTGGCTCTGGCAAGACTAGTTTTGTACGGCTGCTGCTTAAAGAAATAGAGCCGACAAGGGGCAAAATCATCATAGACGGTAAAGACATAAGCCGAGTTAGCCGTCGTGACTTGCCACACCTAAGGCGCAAACTTGGGGTTGTGTTTCAAGATTTCCGCTTACTAAAAAACAAGACTGTATATGAGAACGTGGCTTTTGCCATGCGCATTGTGGAAGCAACCAATAAGGAAATAAGGCGCACGGTACCGCAAGTGTTGTCTTTGGTAGGTCTTGCAAAAAAAGCAAAGGCCTACCCAAACCAACTTTCTGGTGGCGAGCAGCAACGTGTTTCACTTGCCCGGGCAATAATAAACAAGCCGCCAATACTTATCGCAGACGAGCCTACCGGCAACCTTGACCCGGACACGGCATGGGAAATCATGACGCTGCTAGAAGATATCAATAACCTGGGTACAACTGTGGTTGTTGCCACACATGCCAGGGATATAGTAGATGATATGCAAAAGCGGGTAATAGTGCTGGGTGATGGCAAAGTACTTAGAGATACAGAAAACAGCGGATATACATTACCGCCCGGTGAAGATGATGAAGCAGTACAGTCAACACAAGGCGAGGACATTGCCCCCGAAAGCAAAGAAATAGAAGAAGTTAACAACGAAGATGAAACCAAAACAGATACAAACGATAGTCCCGAAAAGGCGGATGAGGAATGAGAGCACGGACAGTCAAGCATTACTTTGGTACGGCGTTTAGGAA
>WQVY01000059.1 GCA_009785605.1 Defluviitaleaceae bacterium
ATGGGTGAAATGAAAAAGACAACGGATAGCTGTGTCCTGTATGGTGTACCGAAAATTTATTATGGACGGGAAGAAGGTGGACTAAGGCAAGGCACTCCGTTTCCAATGTGCTTACAGTCTGTACTCAACTATATGGGCCAAAATATCAGCTATGCAGAGCTTATGGCCTATTCCGGTGCGGCGTTTCGTATGCGCAGGGATATAAATGGCTGGAATTTAGGCGCGGTGGACATAAGGTTCACCTATGAAAATCATCTGCGACCCTTTGAACTTGCGATCAAGGGTGCCGGACGGAGCTTTACCATCTCTGAAAACCCCGACAAGCCGAAGTCGGTTTCAAAGCCTGACGCACTCATGCTTATCAAATCCGAACTCGACTGCGGCCGACCTGTAATCGCATTGGGCGTAGTTGGCCCGCCGGAGGCTTGCATCGTTACTGGCTACAGGGACAATGGTGAAACATTATTGGGCTGGAGCCTATTTCAAGGTGACGGCGGCGGCGTTGATGAATTTAGCGGTGACTGCCAGATTGACGAATCCGGTTATTTTATCAAGAAAAACTGGTGGGATAACACAGAGGCCATCATGTCAATTGGTGAAAATATCGGCACGCTCACACCTGCAAAAGAAGTGCTGCAAAATGCACTCATGCTTATGACAACAGATAAGGTGGGCACATATGGCGGCACTAGCCATTTCTACGGAGGGCAAGCAGCTTATGAGGCTTGGGCAAAAGCACTGGAGGATGACGCATCCTTTACTGACGGCGCAAATATAGAGGAAATAGGTTGGTGCCAAGGCGATGCAGAAACTATGCTGGGTGAGGGACGTAGTTTTGCTTCCTCTTATATGTGTATGCTGGCGGAGCGGCATCCAACTGTAGCGTCAGATTTGAAGGATTGTGCAAAACTTCTTGCTGCCGCTTCTGAATGTGTATTGAAGATGTGGGAAGCCAAAGGCGATCAAGATTTGCGGGATAAACAAATACGTCATGCGCTTGCGGCTTTAATTCGACAAGCGGCGAAGCATGAGAAAGAAGCTTGTGTAATTATTAAGCAAATAATTGATAAACTATAATTTTCTCCCTATTAAAAAAGCGCGGGAATTGGCTAACGTCTATTAGCCAAAATCCCGCGTTTTCTTTACTGCTCCGCATACCTCACAAAACGAACAAATCCGAACACACCGCACACAGGCATGAGTTCGGATTTATCACATTCTACCGGAGATACAGAGAACTTCACTATTATCCAGATATTAGTAGATGCACAAAAGTATTGAGTGCATCACTAATATTCTAAATTGACCCCGCACAAAACATGCGTTTTATGTCAGGGATGCCTACTCTCTCCGTCCATAAGACATAGAGCTATACAGACACTTCTTGTTTGGTGTTGTTCCAGTATTCAGTTGCTTGACGATTAAGTTCACTTACTGTTATATCGTCCACGAGGTTATCCGTTCGCCATTCGGTGTAGTCAAATGGCTCCTTGAGTACAAGCGCAATGAACCTCTCGGCCTCTACAACACCAAAAGTCTTTACCAGAACATCCATTGCTTTTGTTTTTAATAATGTATCGGTCATGGCGAACTCCTTTCTTTTAACCATTGATTTAGGAAAATTACTGGGTCGGTTATCTTTACTTCGTTGATGGGCTTGTTTAACACCTTCTTATCAACGGTCAAAAAATAATCACAGTTTGAGTATGCAGCACAGGCTATATGGAGTGAATCGTAAGCCTTCAACCCTTTGCTTTGTAAATTAGTTGCTATCGACTCAATTGCAGGGTTAGGGTTGACTACTTCCACAGCGAATGGTTTGAAAGCAAGGATTGTATTCCGTTTCTCTGCAAAAGGATTCTTGGAATTTTCAAAATCCAAAACATAAGACCAAACAAAATCAATTTGACCATCTACGATAAACGACTGAACCATTAACTTGGCTACCGCCTCGAACTGTATACGCTGCTGTGTTTGGTCATCATATGGGCGATTGAAACAGCACATATCAAGGTAAATCTTTGGTTTATCCATAGCATCGCCTCCTATACCAGTATGGAAAAAAAGAAACCAACACTTGCTGGAAACCCTGAATTTTAACCACACCACTCTAAACCTAGGAGTGTTCATCTCCTGTGTTTTTAGTATGTCATAGCCCTAAACCGCATATGTTCATGCCCTTGCACACCGGTTTTAGGATACATTCCAGCCAGATACACTGATAGTCCGTTTATTCTGAAGCCACTATTCGTAATTTCCAACACAACATCATCACCGTTACGATATGGAGCGTTTCGAAAGGCAAACGCTATTTTCCCGCAATAGAATATCTCTACAGTCATAGGCTGAAAGCCAAGTGTAATATCAAGGCTACCAGAGATAGCCGCTATAGTCCCCAATGCATAATTATTGCCGGCTTGTGTAACTTGTACTTTGTTGGAGTATTTATCATAACACGCATTTTTATGCCTACGCAATTCACTCTCGCTGTATTTATTGCCTTTAGGATGTTTTTCATTATACGCTTTAACCTCTCCATGGCACTTATAGCAAAGAGGGATGCAATTGTCGAATGTATGCTCACCGCCCTCGGATTCTGGCACAATATGATGCAACTCTATGTGCGGCCCTTGAAATTCCTTGCATATTGCGCAATGTCTACTGCAGGCGACGAGAACATCCTCTTTAACTTTTTTCAGAAATCCCATTCATAACCTCACTATTGCTTCATTTTATTTAGATATGCCCCATACCGCATCTGCAGCGGAGAGCCAAAGCGTTCATTTTCACCAATAATTTTAGCCCTATCCTACTTCATCATTAGTTCTTTATCGGTGTCATCCAGCGGAAGCCTGCTGGTATGTACTTCAAAAACAGCATCGTTATCGAAAAGAACCTCTGTGTCTTTGAAGGCTGCTCTATCTGTATACAGTTTTAGCATAATATGACCATATCCTCATTATAATTATATAGCAAAAAAGCCCAGAAAGTCTGAGCTTTTAGTGTGCTTCTATTCCCGGAGATGGGGAGATTTGAACTCCCGCGCCGCGCTAACGACCTACTCCCTTAGCAGGGGAGCCTCTTCAGCCACTTGAGTACATCTCCATGCATGTCATTGCAAAGCAATGACACCAATGTCGCTGCTAAGCGACAGTTAAGCTGCTACTTTATTGGTTGTGGGTCCTACATATTATATCACAAAATGAGCAAGCCTGTAAGCCGAGTTCTGTCGTGGACAGCCATCTATCTTGGCCTATCGTTGCCGTATAGGCTCATGCGACGCTACCAAAGCTTGGGCGGGCTACCCATGGCTTAAAATCTTAAGCCGAGCTTTACTTGGTCTTGCACCAGGCGGGGTTTACATATGCCTACCCTGTTGCCAGGGTAGCGGTGCGCTCTTACCGCACCTTTCCACCCTTGGGGCTGTATTGTTGTGGTTGCCCCGGTTTATTTCTGTTGCACTGTCCCTGGAGTCGCCTCCGCCGGGCGTTACCCGGCGCCATGCCCTGTGGTGCTCGGACTTTCCTCATGCTTAGGACGTTGTTACACGCCAAAAATGATATAGCACGCGGCTGCCCAGCATACTCATTAATTGTTTTGTTGTTTATGCTTCGGTGTCAGGTGTATCTTCTGTGACTTCGTCGTAAGCTTCGTCCCCTTCGGGGGCGGCTTCGTATTCGTCGTCGTAGTATTCATCGTCGTAGTATTCGTCTTGGCTGTAGCTATCATAGCCTAGATCTATGTCTGCTTCGCGCTTGGAAAGGTTAATCCTATGGCCTTCTTGGTTAACATCGGTAACTTTTACTTGTACAACCTGGCCTACTTGCAGTACTTCGTCAGGTTTGGCTACGTGCTTGTTGGCCAACTGTGAGATGTGAACCAGGCCATCTACGCCTTCTTCTAGAGATACAAACGCGCCAAAGGCGGCCAGGCGTACTACTGTGCCTTCTACTATACTGCCTATTGGGTACTTGTCGGCTACTCCGGCCCAAGGGTCGTTGCTTATATCTTTTAAAGAGAGGGAGATCTTGTTTTTTACGGGGTCTATGCCTATAACCGTTACGGTTACTTTGTCGCCAACTTTTAGTATTTCTGACACTTTGCGTACGCGCTTCCATGACATCTCGGAAACGTGGATCAAGCCGTCCATGCCGCCTATGTCTACAAATGCGCCAAACTCTACCAGCCTGCTTACTGTGCCCTCTATGCGCTGGCCTTCTTCTAGCTTTGCATACATGTCCTCGCGGATTTGCTTGGCTTCTTGGGTGGCCAGCTCTTTACGGCCAGCTACGATGCGCCTTTTGCTGCGGTCCAACTCTAGGATGTGAAGTTTCATCTCTTGGCCTTTGAACTGGTTTAAGTCTTCTATAAAGCGGTTGGACACTTGTGAGGAGGGGATAAACACCCTTGCGCCATGTATATTGGCTAAAAGCCCGCCTTTGATTACCTCTGTTATTTTTCCTGTGACCACGGTCTTCTCGGCCAGGGCTTCTTCTAGTAGTTTGTAGTTTGCCTGATTGTCTAACTTCTTTTTGGAAGCCAATACGTTGCCGTCACCGTCGTTCACACGGATTATGAACACGTCGAAGACATCGCCCGGTTTGGTGAGTTGGGTGATATCTGCTGTTGGGTCGTCTGTAAATTCTTGGCGAGTTATTATGCCGTCGGACTTGTAGCCTAAATCTACAGTTACCTCGGTAGGCGTTACCCGGATTACCGTACCCTTCACAACGCGACCGCTATGTAAGGGCTTGTGCAAGGATTCATCCAGCATTTCTTCAAATGATTGTGCTTCTGAAATTACTTCTGAAGTTACCTCTAGGGTTTCCGTAGGCACAGAATTTGTTAATTCGCTCATAAATTGAACGGCCTCCTTTGTTAGGGCAGGCGGTGTAGAAGCACCGGCTGTAACGCCTATTCTATCACCTGCTTTTGGATACTGCAACTGTAAATCGTGTTTAGACGCTATAAAAATCGTTTTTGAGCATATTTTTTTGGAAATATTGTACAAGGCGCGTGAGTTTGCGCTTTGTTCGTCACCTATTATGACCATAATATCAGATTCTGCTGCTAATTGTGCAGCTTCCTTTTGGCGTGTAGATGTGGCGTTGCATATGGTATTGTGGATTTCTATATCATGGCCTGATATGGCGGTAGTTATGCGGTCAAAGGTAGTTGTCTCGAATGTCGTCTGGGCTACCAATGTGTATTTTTTTTCTTTGGATAGTTGTGCTAGTAGTGTGGCTTCATTGTTTGCAACTATCACATTGGGGCCGCCATAACTAACTGTGCCCTCTACCTCTGGATGTGTTGGCTCACCTAGTACAATAAGACCGCGCCCGTTTTCTTTGGCCTTTTGTGCAAAGCGGTGCACGGCTTTTACGCAGGGGCAGGTACGGTCTATATATGGGATATTGCGGGCTTTTAGCTCGTTTTCTATAGTTATGGGGATGCCGTGTGAGCGTATAATCACTGTTTCGTCTTTTATTTCATCTAGGCTGTTTATGATGCGTACACCACGGGTGGCTAGGTCGTCTGTTACGGTACTGTTGTGGATTAGCTGGCCTAGTGTTGCTAGTTTTGTGTTGGGGTTTTGGGCCAACTGTTGGTATACGGTGTTTACTGCCCTGGCTACACCTGCGCAAAAACCTGCGGACTTGGCTACGGTTATGTGTGCGCTCATCTTGCCAGCTCCGAAACTTTGCTTATTACGTCGTCCATTACTTCCTCTATAAGCTCGGATTTTACTTTGAGGTTGGCATACTGCTCCATGGATATGGGCGTGCCGAAGCTTAAACGCATCTTGGAAAAGATGCGGTAAGTCCCCTTTATCCCAACCGGTACAATGGGTGCGCCGGACTTAAGTGCAAACACGCCTACCCCGCCTTTTACGTTGTCAAACTCTTGGGTGCGGGTGCCTTGGGAAAAGATACCCAGTGCATTGCCGTTTTTGAGCAGCCCCATGGTGTGGCGATATGCTTTAAGGTCTGTTGTGCCGCGGTCTATTGGGAAGGCGCCCAGCCTCCTTAATATCCAGCCAAAAACAGGTGATTTAAATAACTCCATCTTGGCCATGTAAAACACCTGGCGTTTTACAAACATTGCCAATAGCAAACAGTCTAACAGGTGGATATGGTTGCTACACAGTATCACAGCGCCTGTATGGGGTACATTTTCGCGCCCGGTAACGTCGAAGCGATAAAAAATGCGGGCGAATATTATTATCAACCTTCTTACGAACTTATAAAACATTATGGCCTCCTTGCTTGGTGTATATATGAGATTATATGCGCTACTACTTCGTCTTCTGTCATGTTGCTTGTGTCTGTATATATGGCGTCTGGTGTCTGGGTTAGGGGGCTGTGCTGCCTGGTTTTGTCTCGTTGGTCGCGGGTTATGGTTTCTTGTAAGACTGTATCAAAATCTGCCGGTTGGCCCTTTGCGGCTAAGTCGTTTGCACGCCTTTGGGCGCGTATTTTTATATCTGCGTCTAAGTATATTTTTACTTGCGCCCATGGTAGTACATGGCTGGCAATGTCACGGCCATCCATTACTACATCTGTGCCAGCAGCCAGCTCTTGTTGAAGGATTAATAGCTTATCGCGTACAGGTGCATATGACGCTATAACAGATGTGGTATCGGATATTGTTTGGGTGCGGATTTTTTGTGTTATATCTTCACCATTTAAGATTATTTGTTGTTTATGCAAGGCTATATTTATCTGGGGGAGGGTGGCAATAACAGCGGCTTCGTTGTGACAGTTGATACCTTGGCGTAAGCAAAAAAGTGCTATTGCGCGGTACATAGCGCCCGTGTCGATGTAGGTCATACCTAGTTGGTTTGCAACTTTGCGGGCGTTTGTGCTTTTGCCTACGCCCACTGGGCCATCTATAGCAACTGCGAAGCCTGTGTGTTTGGGGGGTGTCAAGTAAATCACTCTCTTTCGCTGTTTAAATATTGTGCTGCCGATAGTCCTGCCAGGTATCCTGTAGAAAATGCTATCTGCATATTGTAACCGCCTGTTAGCGCATCTACATCCAGCACTTCGCCCGCAAAAAATAAACCAGGGGTATGCTTTGACATAAGCGTAGAGGGGTTTACTTCTTTTGTACATACGCCCCCTTTGGTAATAACGGCTTCTTTGAAGCCAGCGTCGCCAGTTGGGTGCATTTGCAAGTTTTTGAATAAATGTACTAGCCCTTGCCTTTCGGCCCGGGTTATTGTGTGGACTTTTTTGCTTGGCGGGATGTTGCTAAGGTTTATTATTGTTTGTATAAGGCGTTGCGGCAACAGACCATCCAGTGCATTGGCAAAGTCTTTATTTTGGTGAACGGTAAAATCGCGAAGGATACGCGCGTCCAGTTGCTCTGTAGAAAGCCCTGGTTTTAAGTCAATTGTGATTATTGGGTTTTGCGCCCACTTGCCAGCAAGGAAAGCACTGGCTTTTAGTATTAATGGGCCCGTAACACCAACAGGGGTAAACATCATCTCGCCTATTTCTTCATATACAGTAGTGGTTTTGCCATTGCTACGGGAAACACTTGCTGTGCAGCATACATTTTTTAGGCTAAGGCCTGTAAGGGAAGCAACCCATGGCTCGGGTGATAGTATGGGAACGAGTGCCGGGTGGGTGGCAGTTATGCCATGGCCTAGATGCTTTGCCCATGTAAAACCATCGCCGGTAGAGCCGGTAGAGGGATACGACAAGCCGCCCGTAGCGATTATTACAGCGCTGGCCTGGATGGGGGTGGTTGTGCGGGAAGTGCTAACCGTAAATGGCGGTTGCAGTGCTATATCTTGGACGGCACAGTTTAACTCCACCCGTACCCCGGTTGCGCGGAGGTATGCTTTTAAAGCGTCGTTGATATCGCCAGAATAATCCGAAACAGGAAAGACCCGCCCGCCACGCTCTGTCTTGAGTGGTACGCCTCTTTCCTCGAAAAAAGTCATAAGCGCCGCTGTATCCATTGAATAAAACGCACTGTGCAGGAAGCGGGGGTTTGTTGTGATATTGGACATAAGGCCCTGGATGTCTGTGTTGTTGGTAAGGTTGCAGCGGCCCTTACCGGTGATATATAGCTTTTTGCCAAGCCTTTCGTTTTTTTCTAGTAGTGTAACAGATGCGCCATGCGCAGCGGCGGTACCTGCTGCCATCATCCCGGCGGGGCCGCCGCCTATCACTACTATGCTATTGCGGCTCATGAGTCTTGTGTTGGCTGCGTGGCCCCAGCCATTGGGGTAACTGTTTCTAGCCCTGTTTTTAATGAACGGTTCATAATAATTGCGGTTAGCTCCTTATTTGTCATGTTGTTGTGCATATAATCGTAGACGGCTTGTATCATGCTGGCAGCGTCGGCTACAGCAGAGTCGAACAGTTCTACAAAGCTTTCTGTCCGGGCTTGTGATGCCCATGGTGCAACCCATGGGTTGTTGCTTATGTTTAAATAATCATAATTGTCTGTTACTTCTTGCGTGTGGACAAGTGCCGAAATAATGCGTGAACCTACTGTCATATCCTCTGCACGGCCTAGCCAGCGCTTGCGGCGTCCGCTACTTGACTGCAAGTATCTTGTAAACTGGGCCATTGTTTCCATTGCACGGTAAACGTCAACCGGGGTTGTTTTGCGGTTATATACCTCGCGGATTGCGTCGCTTGTGCTTGCTGCCGCTACCCGTAATAGGACTTTTTTAGGACTTATTAGCTGCCACTGCTTGTAGTCGCCAGGCTTAGTGCCATGGGTGTGCTTTAGCATTAGCACATCTATAGATGTTTCGAAGTGGCGGTGCTTGGATGCTTCTTGCATCTTGTGGGTGTCTTGGGTCCTGCTGTATACATAGCCATGTGTATGCACATCTATGGCGTAATGCACTAAAAAACCCGCCACATAGGCAAATACAATCTGCCTTTGGGCGGGACTTTTTGAGTTTTTGATAATATTGGCCATATACATAAAGAACAGCCCCAAATCACTTTCGTGCATTTGGGTGCCAATGCCCCTGATACGGCTGGTTATAAAGCCGGGTATATAGTAAAAGAAAATATCCGGGCCTTGGGCCCCCAGATTATAGAGCTTGGATGCAGGTGAAATATAGCTACCAATTTTGGGGCCTACAACCTCAAGAACGGATTGCCCGCCAATATAATGCGTGAGAAAACCGGGCATGTTATGGCCGCCCCTTTACCTCTTATTCAACAACTCCAGCAATTCCCCTCTTGCGCTGTTTAGGTAGTTCTTTTGTTCTGCTATAAGGCCAGCTACTACTTCTTTTGGGAAAGGGGATGTAAAAGCGTTGTCTTGTAGTGCCGCTAGGGCTTTCTCAGCGTAGCATAATTTCTTGGCCAAGGCAATAATCCTGTCGCTTCCTTTGAAATAGCAACCATTGTCCCCGTCTTGCTTGTATGACTTAGAAGAGTCAAAATCATAGGCTTGACATGCCATGGCGTACTGCTCGTATTTTAGTGGGTTTTCTTCCATGCCTTCTGCTAACCTGATGCTTTCTTCCATGAGGCGGAAGCCTTTTTCTTGGTCGCAATAGGTTTTTAGTCCTGGAAAGCGGCGTACATGTTTATTTGCAGGGCTGCCGCAATATATCGCGCCCAGCTCTACTGCGGCGGTATAGTCGTTGCATGTGCCAATAAGCATCTTGAAACAATCTACTACCACGTCGCCACTTGTCTCAGGCAAAAAGTTTGCGTATACGCCAATAAGAAGCCATAACGCTTGGGCGTTGCCGTTGGAGCCCGCCCTCTTTAGCCAATATGTCCCTTCATCCAAGTCATGCCTAATATGCGCCTGGTTGCCTATGTCTATAAAAAAGTATGCATAGGTAAGCTGCGCATCGCTATGGTCACCTTCAGCGGCCAGCTTTAGCCACTTATGGCTTTCTAACAAGTCTTTGGAGAAGCCTTCCTCCCCAAACTTGTATGCACGGCCAAGCCTGTATTGGCTTTCTATATCGCCCATGTTGGCGCTTTCTATTAGGTCTATCATGTGTTGTTCCATGGATGGCGGCCTCCTAAAATGCGGGTTCGCTATGTATTTGAGAAAAATATAGCATGTGTGCAACCCGCGTGCAAGATTAGTATGCCCTTAAAATGGCGTTGTAATGTATTTGTTGTTTTTGGGGTGCTGGTTGGTGTTGGCGTTTGTGTTTGGTATAATAAAGAAAACTGCAACACAGAGGAGGATTAGCTCTTGCTAGACAAACAGTTAGTGTACGATGTGCTAACCGCAGCCCTGGCCACCGGCGGCGATTTGGCAGAGATCTTCATGGAAAACACCGTGAAGGACAACATTACCATGACCAACGGCAAAATAGAAAAAGCCAGTTGGGGCGTAGATTACGGTTTGGGTCTGCGCATTATTTTGGGTACTGGCTCGGTATATGCTTATACCAACAACACCAGCCGCGATAGCCTGTTGAAACTGGCAGTAGACGCAGCCAAAGCAGTTAAGGCCAGCTTAAAAGACGACCCTACGGTCAAAAGTGTAATAACCCTGGATAGGCGTGAGTGGCAACGTTTTTCCGACGAAGTAAAAATGCCTATAGACAAGGTAGCCAAGAGTGACATAGTAGCCAGGTTGCGGCAAGCATCAGAAGCCGCCTACGCCTATGACCCGCTAATCACCCAAACGGCAAACAGCTTTGGCTCTGTTGTGCAAGACGTGCTAATAGTCAACTCCAACGGCCTGTGGGCAGAAGACCGCCGCGCACGTACCCGCGTTTTTGTACAAGCTGTGGCAACAGAAGGTAACGAGAAGCAAATGGGATATCAAGGCCCAGGTACAAAAGGTGGGTACGAATTTTTGGACTCGCTAGACATGGCCAAAATGGGCCGTGAGTCCGCACAGGTGGCGGTTACTATGCTTAAAGCAGACCTGTGCCCAAGCGGCCGCATGCCGGTTATTATAGACAATGCGTTTGGTGGAGTAATCTTCCACGAAGCTTGCGCACACAGCATAGAGGCTACATCTATAGCCAAAGGCGCGTCTGTCTTCTGCGGCAAGCTGGGCGAAGCTGTTGCACCGCCTATAGTAAATGCAGTAGACGATGGCACCCTAGCAGGTGAGTGGGGTACCCTTAACATCGACGACGAGGGCGCTCCAACCCGCCGCACAACTTTGATAGAAAACGGCGTATTAAAGTCCTACTTGGTTGACTACCTCAACGGCCTAAAAATGAACACACCCTCTACTGGTAGTGGCAGGCGCGAGTCATACCGCTTTGCCCCAACCAGCCGCATGACCAACACCTATATCCTCCCTGGCGATAGTAAGCCCGAAGAAATTATTGCGGCGACCCAGCATGGCCTGTATGCCAAGCAGATGGGTGGCGGCAGTGTGGACCCGTCCTCTGGTGATTTTAATTTCGCGGTACTAGAAGGGTATATGATCAAAGACGGCAAAATAGCCGAGCCTGTACGCGGCGCCACCCTAATAGGCAAGGGCCACGAAGTGCTTTGGGACATAGATATGGTAGGCGATAACTTCGAAGCGGCCCAAGGCATGTGCGGCAGCCTTAGCGGCGCCGTGCCAACCAACGTAGGCCAGCCAATGATACGTGTAAAAGAAATGACCGTAGGGGGGAGGAAATAATATGACTTTCGCTGAATTTAAGAAAGAACTTTTCGCCCAGGCCCAAGCCAAAGGCTTTACCGATTACGAGATACTTTTTAGAGGTAGCGAAGGCTTCTCTGTGAGGGTGCTTAACGGCCAAATTACCGAGTATAAGAGTACAGCCAGCCAAGGCGTAGGTTTTAGGGGTACGCATGGTGGCAAAATGGGCTACGCCGCAAGCGAGAAGATGGACGCATCTGTAATAGGGCCAATGCTAGACAATGCCGCCGCCAATGCAGGTATAATTGAAGACGAAATAGTAGACAAGTTATACCCAGGCGACAGTAGCTACCCAGAAGTCAAAGCCTATAACCCTGCACTTAACAATGTAACTGCGGCAGACAAAATAAAATGGGCAACAGAAATGGAAGCATACGCAAAAAGCCTTGACCCAAGGGTCAAAATGGCGGATTTTTGTACCATTGGCAACAGTGAGAGCGAGATGGCAATGGCCAACTCATATGGCCTGGACCTAAGCCACAAAAGCAACATGGCCAGTGCCGTAATAATTGCCAGGGTAGAAGAAGACGGCAATACCAAGTCCGCTTACGAATACTGGAACGGGCGCGATTTTTCTGAGTTTGATTATAAAGTCTTGGCAAAGAAAGCTGTAGACACCGCACTAAGCTACTTGGGTGCCACATCCATCGAGACTGGTGCGTACCCTATTGTGTTTGACAATAATAACGCCAAGGACTTGTTTAGCGTGTTCTCTAGCATTTTTATGGCAGAAAACGCGCAAAAAGGCTTCTCGCTTCTTAGCAAAGACAAGGTTGGGGAAGCCATAGCCGCGCCTCATATCACCTTGCGAGACGACGGTGTATGCGACCTTAGCTTGGGAAGTATGGCATTTGACGCAGAAGGCGTTGCCACCCAGCAAAAAGCCGTGATAGAAAACGGTGTGCTTAAGACGCTGCTGTACAACTTAAAGTCTGCCGAGAAAGACGGTGTAAAGTCTACTGGCAATGCATCCAAAGCTGGGCTTGGCGGGGCTATTGCTACGTCTTGCACCAACTTTTATTTGGTACCTTCCGAAACGTCTTTCGAAGATATGATTTCTGGTGTAACTAAAGGCGTAATAATTACAGATATGGCCGGCTTGCACTCTGGTGTTAACCCGGTATCTGGTGATTTTTCCGTTTCTGCGGATGGTTTTTTAGTAGAGGACGGCAAGATATCCAAGCCGGTTGAGCAGATAACCGTAGCGGGCAATTTTTACGAAGTGCTTAAGAACATCCAAGCGGTGGGCAGTGACCTACGGTTCCACTCTAGTGGGCAGGGCGGTATGGGCATGCCTTCTATATTGGTGGATGGGCTTAGAGTTTCTGGGCTGTAATTGAGTTATATTAACACTTGTTGGGCGACACTCCTTCTTTTGAAGGAGTGTCTTGCCCTATTTGGGTTTTGATACTATTGGTAAAGGCGATCTGGGGGTGTTGGTAGTACATGAAAAGCGGGACATTCGCAAACTTCTTAAAGCTTGCAAAGCCTTTCTAGTGGATTTACATAATATTGTTGGTGATAAACGTATTTCTGATATTGCTGGATTTGACCTTTGCAGAAAACAGCCGTGTCTTGTTTGACCTTGCGCCCAATATTGCTGAAAGTGACGCAATGCGGATTATTATCACGTTTTTGGTGGTTGTAACGGCGCAGCTGCTTTTGAATCTTGTGCACCCACTTTTGTTTTCGCACCTTAACGAGTCCGTAGTTTATGCAATGCGCCAAAAACTACTTACACGGTTACAGCACCTGCCCTTGAAATATTATGACGAAAACCATAGCTCTAAAATACATAATCTTTATTTCGACTAATTAGAAAGGGCAAAGGACTTTGTTGTGGGGAGGGTCCAGGAAATTATACGGCTGCCCTTAACATTTATATTGGTGGGCGGGTACTTGTTTCAAGTGCATTACCTGCTGGGTATTACAGCATTTGTATCAAGCGCACTTCAGGTAGTAAGCAGCCGCGCATTTAAGAAGCGTTTGCAAAAAATTCAAGGAATCGAAACAGAAAATTATGAGAACCTGTACCACACAATGGGTGAAATGGCACAGGGCATACGTGAAATAAAAGCAAACCAGCTAGAAACGTTAATAGACAAGCGCCTAGACAGCAACCGCCGTGTAGGTATCTACTCTGCATATACAAGAACAAAACTTCAAACATTTAGGGAAAACTTGCGTGTACTTCCAACAAGGGCTGGCTATGGCTTGGCATAATTTTTGGCATATACCTTATGTCCACAAATGAGATTGGCGCTGGCGACTTGGTGGCGTTTATCATGCTGGCAGACAGGATGGCAGGGCCGTTTAACAGTATTGTAAACATAGTAGGCAGTTGGCAGGAAACAATGGCGCGCTCCAAAGACCTTTTTGCTGTCATGGAAGAGCCGTATGAAGAATATGAAAGCGGCGAGATACTAGGCAGCGAAATAAACATGCTAAAGTTTGATAATGTGTCATTCGCATACAATAGTGAGATGGGGGATGTGCTAAGCGGCATAAACTTCGAAGCAAAAACCGCCGCAACCATTGCCCTTGTAGGGCCTAACGGCACTAGACATATCCCAAGCCACAGAGTTCATATCCAAACTGCCACAGGGTATAGAAACAAAAGTAGGGGAGCGGGGTATAAGGCTATCCCAAGGCCAAAAGCAGCGCCTAGCAATAGCCAGGGCTATTGTAAAAAAATCCAACATTTTGATATTGGACGAGCCTACCGCATCGCTGGATGTAGATACAGAGGCCGCTTTCCAGACCGCGCTAAGCGCACTGGCGGGGGACCGCATAAAGATTATTATCGCCCACAGGCTTACCACCATAAAAAACGCAGACTATATAATTTTCTTGGACAATGGCCGGATTGTAGAGCAAGGGACACCAGACGAGTTGCTTCGCCTTAACGGGCGGTTTAAGGACTATAGGGATAAAAGTATGTATTAAGTTTCAAACCTTATAAATAAAGGAGCCCCACAAATGTTAAGGAGCTCCTTTGTATGGTAATTAATTATGGTATTACTACGCATTCACCATCATCTTCTGCGCAGGGTTCTTCGTAACAAACTTCTGCACCAAAGGTAACCGGTAGTTCAACTCTGATTCGCTGAGTGAGAGTATAGTCAAAGTCACGCTGTGGGCTTGGGCAGGGCACATGTCCCGGGCTTAGTATAATTCCATCAAGGCAGATTATACTGGGTGTATTTTTCCTTGCAAATGGCTTAACCGTAAACGGCAGTGATATCGAATATATTTTACATACAGATTGGTCGCAAGAATCCTCGTCACATGCACAGTCCCTGATTGTAATCGGGAAAGCATTTGAGTATTCGGTTGCATCATCAACGGGAACATTCTCTGTCGTAAAAGTATTGAATCGGATGTGCGCAGTGTTTGTAACGGGGTTGACTGTGGGCACAATGGTTGCTTCGGCTGCAAATGAAACTTCTACAGTAACCCCAGGGTCGATGTTAGGCAATGGGTAGCTTTGGTTTGGATCTGCACCTGGGTGAGGCTGTCCATTAATTTCTAAACTTCCTGGTACAAAATTTAACCCTGTAGGAATCGTATCCATGAACACTACATCTCTAAGCTGACGTGTGTGAATGTTTTCTACTTCGATTGTGTAAATTACAGTCGTTCCTAAACAGACTGGATCTGTATTAGCGCTTTTTTCAAGCTTAGCGTAAATACCGCTTGGCATATTTGTTCGCTCCATTCTTATTTATTAGTTTATTGTCTTTCATTTGTACATCTACCTCGTTCTTCAGAACAGTAATCCTCGTAGCAAATTTTCGCGCCAAACTCTATTGGAATTTCGACATTAATAATTTGGCTTACAGTAAATTCGTGACTTTTGCTTCTACGGTCGCATCTTATGTGTCCGCGTCTGATTCTAGCTTCGCCTCCGCAACATGCATCAGGTTCACCCGGCAGGGCATATGGTGTTATGGTTATAGGCAAAGAGACCTCAAACGACCTGCGAGCATTTCTGTCGCAAGCTGCGATATCGTAGCAGTCTCTGTCTTCGCATTCGTGATGTCTGCGTTTATGCGGCAAAATAATCTCTCCTTTGTCAGTTATCGCACTGCGTTTATTACAGGCATCGGTATTTCTACGCTCATTCCAGGAGGCTACTTCTCTGTCCCAATCCCAATTAAACGACATATCTTTCCCTCCTTGATTTTTTTAGCACATACATAGTGCTAATTTATTTTATGCATTAGTATAAATTTGGTGACAAGCTATTTTGCCAGGTTTATCGCTAACAGAGGCTGATACGGTATTCATTCATCAATCATGCAATATATGTGAGTTGCCCTTTGACTTGCGTCCTTCTCGTCCTAATAAGGAATCGCTTTTGGCAATTGCCGAAGCGAAGATAATCAGTCGCGATTTGTATGTAAAAGAATATCATGTGAAAATTGCATTCATGCAATGCCAACATCAATACGGGGGTTTTTACTGCGGCTTTGATACAAAATTATATCAAAGTCCTCGTAAAAACCGGCGTATTCACTACAAGGATAATGCAATAGCACGTAAGTAATATCGAGTCATTTAAAGGTGCAGGTTTGCACCCTTCTTACACCCTCAATTTATGTTTTATGATACAATTATTTTGGTAGTAATTATTTAGTGACCTTATATTATTTAAAGGAGCTTAATGCTATGTATAAAGCTGAGTGGAAAATAAATGAGATTAAAAATACATTGGAAGAGATGTTGGACAAAAAGCGTTTCGCTCATACTATTGCAGTGTGCGAAATCGCAATTGAGTTGGCAGAAAGATTTGGTGCTGATAAGGATAAAGCCTATCTTGCAGCTCTTTTACATGATTGTGCGCGAAGTCTTAACACAGAGCAGCAACTGGCATACTGCCATGAGCATGAGATCGAATTGGATGAATATATGGAATCCGACATAAATCCTGTTCACGCATTGGTTGGTGCGGATATGGCAAAACGGCAATTTGGCATTACTGACAATGATGTGCTAAACGCAATACGCCGCCATGCAGTTGGATGCGAAGATATGACTCTTTTATGTAAAATTATTTTTGTAGCAGACGGAATAGAGCCAAACAGAGTAGGGCGTGATGCCGATGATGCACGAAATGCCGCTCAAACTGATTTGAACAAAGCGATGGTTTTGGTTATGACAACGATAAAATCATATTACTTACAAGGTAAGCCGATGCACCCAAGCAGTATTAAAATG
>WQVY01000060.1 GCA_009785605.1 Defluviitaleaceae bacterium
GCCTGGCATGACCATACGGTCTGCTGCGGGTGGGCTTGTGCCTTCCCATACAAACAGCTTAAACACTGCATTCGGCAGGTATTCGTGGTCGAAGCTGCCGCCTGTTAGGACTTGGCCGTCTGTTTTTAATATGGGCCAGTATCTGGTTGGCGTATTGTATACACGCCAAGTTACGTCCCATGGCCTTGGATGCTCTACACTTGCACCTGGGCCTACTACTATTGGGCCTGGCGGGTCACTATCAAAAGCTGGAGCTATATCGTACAAAGTACATACCGTTATGTTGCTTACACCACTATAGCGGTTGGTGGTTATGTTCCAGCGCCCAAACATGGGTATCAGATAGCCAGAGTTGGCTGGGACACTTACCTCCCTTAGCCGGTACTGGCCGGTAGAGTTGTACGAGAACGGCCTGGGGATAAACACACTACCTGGGGGTGCCGGCGATGGTGCCGGGCGGCCGGGTAAGTGCGGTATTGCTGAGCCGCTTGGTTGTGGCTGGTATGCGTCCGGCATTGCCTCCCATGTGCTTGTTACTGTGTTAAAGCGCTCTACTATAAACTGCACACCGTTTAGTGGCTGACGTACGCCCGCGCTGTCTTCCCGGCCATACTTGGTAAACATCAAGCGTGGGCGGTGGTTGCCTACATGCCAGTTTTGTAGCATGTCTGGGTTGGGGCTTACTGCGTTCCAGTCGAAGAAGTATAGGGAGTTGGGGGCTTCGTGCGTTATGGTATTAATCCTTGCATCTGGGTGTGTGTCTGCAGGATGCATGTTTATTAGCCAGTAGCCGCCTTCTCGCATATAGCCCATGGGTGGCTGTACTTCATATAGCCTGTATTGGCCGCCTGGGGTAAGGGCTACCCTACCCGGCGGGGTTGTTATATTCATGACTACCAGCCCAGGCTGCATTGAGGCTGGGATTGCGGCGGCAAAAGGTGTATTGCCTGTTGCTGTACCTACTGCTGCTATATTGGCTGCGGCACCGCTTGTTATGTTGCCTGTCACGGCTACCCATGTGGGTGACGCGGGGGTGCCTGTGTTCCTGTATAGCCTAAACTCTGCACCGGGTCTGGGGTGGGCTACTCTGGTGGTGTTGTTGGTGGCTGGGTATGTGAGGTATAGGTCTTCGCCTGTTTTGGTGAATACTAGGCGTTGGTGCCATATGGCTTCTATTATCATTAGCCCGTTGGGGGCGTTTGTTATGATATTGTCTGGGTCATCATCACAATAAATTGCGTTAAGCTGGTGCACACTCGGGTCAAACATTTGACCTGCCAACGGACCACTTGCTATACGCCAACCCGTAAATACCATAGAAGGGTCTACATGAGCAGGGTTATTTGGAAATCTTGCGCCATCCGCTATGGCTGGTACAGTTGATGCCATTGCTTCATTGATTGAGAAAAACTCCGGAACAACACTATCCCAACCGGCAGTATACTGGTTGCCACCAAAATTCCCGCCGGCCAAGTCAAAGCGAAATATCCCCATCCACTGGGCATACAACTCCACAACTGGATGGTCAGCAGTTATAACGGGGGCTGTTTCCGAATACACGACCCCACGTCCGTCAGGTTGGTCGTTCCAGCGTCCAAACGCCCATGTACCGGTACGACTTGGGTTTGGAACCATACTCCCTAGGCCTATTGGCCTACCTACGGTAGCAATCCTATAAAAGTCTAACGGGTTAACTAGTTGCCCACCATTGCCCCTGAAGTTAAACCTCGCACCCCAAGCGGCATACCAAGTTCCTGGGCCCAGTACATTAGTAACCGCAAGCAATTGCGCACCAGTACCATCATTGTTTGCCCACCATCCACGGAATGCAAAACCAACTGGGTCAATTGGTTCAGGAGGCCAGGGAGTTAAAGGCACTCCTACAGTAAACGGACGCTCGCGCCATTGAGACAAGATACTAGTTGGGTCACCAAGACCATGATGGAAAGACAATGTATTATCCCACTGGGCATACAGTGTCATTGGAGCAAGATACACCCAGTCTATAAAGCACATAAACGCTATATCATCTTCTGATGTAAACCAGCGCCCGCTGCGGTCTTGCCTGGTATTCCAACCAAGGAATGTGACATCTGTAGTAAGTGCTGCCACCTCTGGCCAGTTACCGCCTTGAGCGGCTTGTCTTGGGTTGGGAAATGCGTAAGTAAACGGAAGCGGGACGTTAAATGTAGCTTGTGGATGTAACGGGTAAGGACGCATATGGCGGCTATCGTTTCGGTCATCAAAAGAATATCCATCTGCCATAGTTATTACCCTGGAAGCAGGCTGTCCTATAAATCCTAAGTTGGGATCAAATGTAACTGGTACACCCCATTGTAGGTATACGCGCAACTCTCTTCTGCCTGTTTCTGGGTTAATTGTATAAGGAAATGTTGATACATCAGAGCCTGTGTGAAATGTTCTTCCATCAAAAGAGCCATCTGGGCAAGTGTTCCACACACCCGAATTGCCCACAGCAAGCCTATTTTGCCCGCCGACACCGGCAGGCACCCCAGTATACCATTGCCACATGGCCTGGATTTGCACATACCCAGGTCGGCGAAAGCCACCAAGAAACCCGGCTCCGCCAGTGTTATTTGCATTGGGACCAGAGCCCCAACTTGTAATATTGCTCGTATGTGCGCCCTCATGAGCCCAGTTATAAACAGCATTCATATAACCGATAGAAAGACGACCAGGTAAGTTAGTAAAATTGGCGTGTGTAGCAGCTGCCGTTGCCGAGCCGAACGCGACCCTACGGCGCATGTATGGAGATGACCCGCCTGTGATTTCGGGGATAAGCGTACCGGGCGGTACCCACTCCTGTGTGTTAAACCCGCCATTTGCAACAAAAATAACTTCTACATATGGTGCCCAGTGGGCATAAACTGTAATGTTTTGGGGGACAGCTGTGGAACTTGTAAACCTTGTACCCCTTGGAAAAGAACCACCACCAACACCTACCACACCATTAGTATAATAAGGAGATGTAAACCAACCCAACATTACATACCCCGGCTTATGCGGGAATGTTGGCATGTTTATACCTGTAGTATTACCTATTGTACCAGGGGGTGGGATATTTCCAGGCCCAGGGCCGGGAAGTCCAATATTGTGAAGGTCGCTTGTACCTATGGGTACAGGGTTTGCAGTTTCTGTGAAACCGGAACCGGTGTTCCTGTACCATATGCCACCCTGTGTATTAAAAGTAACAACTACATCGTCGTTGGGTATCCAGTGGGCCCAAACACTGAAACTTTCAGTGATAGCGCACTGGCCGGTAAATTCAAGATGTGGATGTGTGACGTGTGGGTTCTGGTTAGGGTGGAACATTTGTAACCACCAGCCATTAAATGTATGACCTGGTCTATAAAGCACCATAAGGCTACAATCTTCTGGCATTCCCCTTGGCATTGGCTCGTGAGTATGGATATTACGAAGGATTCCATCATTGTCGATATTTCCACCGCTATCATCTAAGCGGAGATCCCTGTGTATCCGCGCAACGCCTATATTCTCTGGGTGTACTGGTACATTACCAGGCACAGGATAAGTAAAATCCGGGTCAGTGTCACGTACAGTCCCACCATTTGGATTAAATATTACTCTATAAACCCAATGTGCAAACACATCTAAATCATCGGTTACAGGGGTTATAGCAAAGGCCGCAGGAGGTGATGGCCATTGGGTAGCTCCCGCAGTATGATTTGCTCCGGGGCTACTCCAACGCGTATTGCCAAGTGCGTCCCAACCATATGGCTCAAGCCACCAACCCTCAAGTGTCCTACCGGCGGTACATGCCGCACCAGGGGCTGATCTGGGCCAGGGAATGTTATCATTTAATTGCGTCTGACCAAAGCCAGCAGGGCGACTAGACATATCAACACTCATACCCGGCATAGCATCACGGAATGGCGTATGATTTATCGTAACAGGAGTTGCACCATCCATATGTGTATAAGTAAATGACCCAACCGCAGTCCCATTTACAGCCGGCAAAATAAATGATACCCGTGGCGGTATATTTGGAATCCAACGTGCGAATATAACCATAGGACCATCTATCTCAGTATTACCGGTCATTTCCACACCACCGATTGCAGCACTCACGCTCCACCAACCACTAAAAGTCCAACCGGGACGTGCTCCTATTGGTGGGTCATTGACCCATACCATTGTGCCAAACTCAGCAGATACCTCATTAATAGACCAACCTTCTGGGATGTTCGCACGCTCACCATAATATTGAGGATTATTAGCGTTAAAAGGAGGTACAGCTGGTGGTGCCCAACCGTTACCGCTGAATAATACAGTCACGCCCCATTTTGCATAAACGGTAAAACTACCGTTTCCGTCTACACCGTTAACAGAACACACAGGTGAAGTACCAGTAAACATTGTACCGCGGCCATCTGATTGAGTATTCCACCCAAGAAAGGCACGACCACCTAACGAATGTGTCGGAAGGGGGAAGGGCATACGGGCATCACCAATCCAGCCTATATCTGCATCACCATAATATGTAGAACGGGCACCTTGGCCGGGAGATGTCCCCAACCCGTCGGGTGTATTTGGGTTAAAAGAAACTAATATACCCGAAAGTGGGCCAATAAGGTACCCACCCATAGTTTCAATACAAATATAGTAAAGATTATCGTCGAATGCCGCTATACTATTATCAAAATCAATAGTCTCAAACTCGCCTAGATATACATCCATATACCCAAGCGCTACCATATTAAAGCTCATATAATTAGGCGCATCGCCGCTATAATACGGCCCTTCGATATTATTGTGCGATACTTCTATGTACTCAACATAATCAACAGATACAGGGCCAGGGTAGTACTCATCATACCGCGGGCCATAGTCATACCCCTGAGCTCCCCATTCGTTGTATGTATATCCAAACACTCCAAAAGCCGCAATAATCGACAAAGCCACAAACATAAAAACCTTTCGGGCCTTTTGGGACTTTAATATTGGACTAAAATGGTTGAGTATGTTCTTCATGTCATCGTATCCCTTCAATTATACTCCTAGCCTATGTAAGTTACTAAACGCAGTATATATGTATGTACATGCCTTGCAAAGAGGGAAAGTATTACATAGCAGTAACATTTCCTATATCGGATAGGTTATATCCAGCACAATATAAACCCACTAACCATCTGATGCAAGTAGTATTGCACAACATGCGAGATTATTGGCACAAGATGCAAAATCAAAAAAAATTGGGCCAAGCATTATCGCTTTTGGCCCAATCATCAAAACTATATAACATAGACAAACCTATGAGTCTTCGCTGGATTTTTTTGGTTGCATACCCTCACACTGTCTACATCTGTTACGCTCACGCAACTTTGTGTTTAGCGAATCTGCTATCCGCCAAGTCTGGTACATTTCCAATATTATTACAGTAAAATAAATCACAAACACAGATATAAATATGGCAGCAGTATGGCCATAGCCAATCCACTCCATAAAATGGCCCACTATTAGTACAATCGCAAGTACAAGCAAGAACTGCATAATAATCCTGCCAATAAGTTGCCGGATGTTTAGCTCCTTTTTCGAATAAAATACAATGTACGTAAGGCTCGATAAGAAAGCAACAAAAAATAAAGAATATAAAAATTCAACTATAATAACCTGCCACCCAAAAATTATAGACATCACACACACCATTATGCCCATAAGGCTCCATATCGCAAAAAATGTATAATACATACGTTTTACAATCTCTTTTAAACCCATATATCTGTCTCCCTTATACGCCCAAACGTTCTTTTAGTATCCCCACATACTGTCGCGAAATTGTTACGCGCTCCCCATTGGTTAAAACCGCTTCTAGCCTCCCAGACAATGCCGGCGCTACAGATTTTAGTTTGCTTAAATTTATAATAAGCGATTTGGATACCCGCAAAAAGTCGTTGGAATGCAGCATTTCTTCCAGCTCGTATAGTTTAAGCTTAGACTCGTATACTTGAGCTTCGCAGTAAAGGAAGGTCTTGCTGTTAACCGTTTCTACATAAAAAATATCCATGGGCTGCAGCCTATGGATTTCGCTGTCTTTGTACGCGATTAATAAACCCTGGGTCCTTAGCTTGTTTAAAAGCTGCACAACCTCTGGGCTTATATTTCGGCACTTGACCAGGATTTCGTCTTCTTCGCCATCTTTTGGCTCTACAATTGTTATCTTCATGGCATGATTATACAAGCTTTCTAATACTTTTGCCATAGTCTATCCAATTTAAAACCGCCGTGTGGAATGCGCATTCCACACGGCGGTTTTATTAGTTATTTAATTCACAATTAGTCGGCTTGTTTGTTGCCAAGTGCGGCTTGCGCGGCAGCCAACCTTGCTATAGGCACCCTAAAGGGTGAACATGATACATAGTCCAGCCCAATCTTGTGACAGAAGGAGATACTGTACGGGTCACCGCCATGCTCTCCACAGATACCTATTTTAAGGCCTGGTCTTGCTTTGCGGCCTTTTTCTACAGCCATTTGCATTAGTACACCCACGCCGGTTGTATCCAACTTGGCAGTTGGGTCGCCTTCGTAGATGTTTTTGTCGATATAATCCTTAAGGATACGCCCGGCATCGTCGCGGCTTAGGCCGTAAGTCATCTGTGTCAGATCGTTGGTACCAAAGGAGAAGAACTCTGCTTCTTTGGCAATATCGTCTGCGATGATACATGCACGTGGGATTTCTATCATGGTCCCGATTGCGTAGTCGAGGTTTATACCGGAAGCAGCAACTAGTGCTTTTGCGGTGTTCTCTACTACTTCTTTGAGGTAGCGGGTTTCTTTTACGTCACCTACTAGCGGGATCATGATTTCAGCTTTGATATCCAAGCCTTTGGCTTTTTTGACTTCAAGTGCGGCTTCGATGATTGCGCGGGTTTGCATTTCTGCAATTTCTGGATAGCTTACTGCCAAACGGCATCCGCGGTGGCCCATCATTGGGTTTAATTCATGCAGGGCGTTGGCTTTGGACTTGATGTCTTCTACACTCTTGCCCATGTCTTTTGCAAGTTGTGCAAAATCGGCATCGTTTTGCGGCATAAACTCATGCAGTGGCGGGTCAAGTAGGCGTATTGTTACAGGCCTACCGGCCATTGCTTCGTATAAGCCAGAGAAATCGCCTTTTTGAAGCGGTAACAGCTCGTCCAAAGCGGCACGGCGCTCGGCTTCTGTATCGGCAAGGATCATCTTGCGCATTTTTGGAAGACGGTCAGGCTCGAAGAACATGTGCTCTGTACGGGTGAGCCCTATACCTTCTGCGCCAAACTCAAGTGCGATTTTACAGTCTTTGGGGGTGTCGGCATTGGTGCGTACGCCCATGCGGCCTGGCACTTTGTCTGCCCAGGAGATAAAGCGTGCGAAGTCACCGGCTATTTCTGCTTCTACGGTTTTGACATCGCCAAGATATACGATACCGGTTGAGCCGTTTAAGGAAATATAATCGCCTTCTTTAACGGTCACGCCACCCAGTGTGAAGGATTTGTCTGAAGTAAACTTGATGTCTTCACAGCCAGATACACAGCAGCAACCAATTTGGCGTGCTACCAGTGCCGCGTGGGAGGTCATGCCGCCTTTTGCGGTTAGGATACCTTTAGCAATTTCCATACCCATGATATCGTCTGGGGATGTCTCCATACGTACCAGAATTACACGTTCGCCTTTTTCGTGGGCCACAACTGCATCGTCGGCAGTAAAGTATACTTTACCAGCGGCAGCACCTGGGCTTGCGGGAAGTGCACTTCCTAGCGCTTTTGCGGCGTTGAGGCTTGCGTTGTCAAACATTGGGTGAAGGAGTTGGTCTAGTAGTTTTGGATCTACAGAAAGCAGTGCTTCGTTCTCTGTAAGGATGCCTTCGTTTACTAGGTCAACTGCTATCTTAATGGCAGCATGTGCAGTACATTTACCATTGCGGGTCTGAAGCACATATAGCTTGCCTTCTTCTATGGTAAATTCCATGTCTTGCATGTACTTGTAATGTTTCTCCAAGCGCTTTGCATGACCAACGAACTCGTCATAGATTTTGGGGTTGCTTGTTTTAAGGTCAGAGAATGGAAGCGGTGTGCGTATACCTGCTACTACGTCTTCGCCTTGGGCGTCCATGAGGTACTCGCCGTACATTTCGTCTGTACCTGTGGCTGCGTTACGGGTGAAAACTACGCCGCTGCCGCTGGTGTCGCCCATGTTACCAAATACCATCTGTTGTACGTTTACAGCTGTACCCCACTCATATGGGATATCGTACATACGGCGGTATACGAATGCACGTGGGTTGTCCCAAGACTCGAATACAGCGGTGATTGCGCCGTAAAGTTGCTCTTTTGCGTCTGTTGGGAAATCACAACCTTGGTCGTCACGGTAGATTTTTTTGAACAGTTCTACTATGGCTTTCCAGTCGGCTTCGTTCATTTCGCTGTCGGACTTGTAGCCTTTTTTCTCTTTGTAACTTTCTATTTCGTGTTCGAATTTATGCTTGCTTACACCTATTACTACATCTGCAAACATCATGATAAAACGGCGATACGAATCGTATGCAAAACGCCCACCTGCCGTAGCGGCTAGGCCTTCTGCTGCTGCATCGTTGATACCAAGGTTGAGGACTGTATCCATCATACCAGGCATAGAAACCCGCGCGCCAGAGCGTACAGATACCAACAATGGGTTTTTGGAATCGCCAAATTTTTTGCCGCTTTCTTTTTCAAGTTGAGCGATACATTGGTCGATTTGTTTTTTCATGTCGTCGGACAGCTTTTTGCCAGATGAGTTGTACTCTGTACAGGCTTCCGTTGTGACGATAAAACCATCGGGTACGGGTATGCCTAAGTGGATCATCTCGGCCAAGTTTGCGCCTTTGCCGCCAAGGAGGTTCTTCATGGAGGCGTTGCCTTCCTTGAACATATATACATATTTCATGATTTTATCCCCTTTCATAAATTATATAGTATTTATTATTTCAGGGTTGCTTTTGCACCAACTTCGGCAAGTTTGGCTACGATGCTGTCAGCTTCTGCTTTGGGGGCGGCTTCTTTAAGGATTTTGGGGGCGTTGTCAACCATTTCTTTGGCTTCTTTGAGGCCAAGACCGGTGATTTCGCGCACGATTTTGATAACTTTAATTTTTTCGGCACCCACGTCTGATAGTTCTACATCAAACTCTGTTTTTTCTTCTGCTGCTTCTGCTGCACCGGCAGCTGGGCCAGCCATCATAACACCTGCTGCGGCGCTAACACCAAATTCTTCTTCGGCGGCCTTTACCAGGTCGTTAAGCTCTAATACCGAAAGCTCTTTGATGGCTTCGATAAGCTCTGTAATTGTTAGTTTTGCCATTACTTTTTTCCTCCTAATGGGATGTGAATGTTTTAATGAGATTAATGTTAATAGTTGATATTACTCTGCTGACGCTTCGACGGCTGGTGCTTCTTCTGCTGTGGGCGCTTCGGCGGCTGGTGCTTCTATAGCAACTTCTGCTACTGGCTCCGCCGCTTCTGCAGCCGCAGGTGCTTCTTCTGCCGCGGCGGCGTTGCCACCACCGCCTTGCTCTGCAATAGCGTTAACTACACGCGCAAAGCTGGCCATTGGCGACTTAAGCGAGCCAAGCAACCTTGAAAGCAGTACATCCTTGGACGGGATATCTGCGATGAGCTTAGTCTTGGCCGCATCGTAAACATTGCCTTCCATAGCGGATGCTTTAAACTCCAACATTGGCATGTTTTTTAGATGCTTGTTGATTTGTGCAGCCGCTGCTGTGGCATCGTCATAGGAGAATGCTACAGTTGTAGGCCCAGCCAGGTACTCTTTGATACCTTCGAAATCGGTACCTTCTACCGCGAAGTTAATCATAGAGTTCTTGTACACTTTGTAGTCGATACCACCGGCTTTTCTTAGGGATGAGCGTAGGGTTGTGTCCTGCTCTACCGTAAGACCGCGGGCGTCTACCAACACGATGGACTTACTACGGGAAAGCTTTTCGCGGATTTCGTCCACTACTACATTCTTGGCTGTACGGTTACGCTCTAGGTTTGGGTTTGTCATTGTTCACCTCCTTCTTGTGATTGTATCCGGATACAGGCATAAAAATAGCCCCGGACTGTGACCATAGTCTCGGGGCTTTAGCATCATAACAAATGCGCGTTACAAAACGCAGCACTTTCATATACAAGCAACCTCGGTAGGATTTACGCAAATACCATGCTGGCACATGCACCTACTGTCTATGGTATGCAAAGTTTAATACGTAACATATATATTGTCAAGGCATATTGCAATTCACACCCTAGGCAAAGCCTACGCCCACGCAACCTCATGCCTACAGTGCACAATTCAATTTTCTATAAATTGCTTGACCCGTGCTTACTTTACAAGGCCAGTCAAAGAACATACCGCTGCCAATATAGCCGCAACAATAATAGCATGCGGCCAGAACGCGATGGAAAAACGAGACCCCATTACCATAGATGTTAGCACAAGGGCAAACGCGTCAATTATCAACGCAACAACAAACATAATTGCCGCGCTGCCCTTTTTAAACAACCTCCTCAAGAGCGCAACAATAATAAAGTTGATTATACCAAGTACAAGCGCCACAAGAAATATTGTTACCAATACCGTTCCACCAAAACCAATTTCAATAAACGGTACAAAATCCATGGACAAAATCCACAACACTACTGCGCTCAAAATAAATGCCAAAATGCCGCTTTTTTGCTTCATATTACCCTCCTATAGGTAGGTGCACTGTTTAAATAGCATGAAAGTTACGTAGGCGTAAATTATTACTATTATAATACATTATGATTGTTGTTGATACCCTTTTAGATAAATTCTATCAACATTTGACGCTGCAACAAAAAAGCCGCCCCAGTCATGTACCGGGGCGGCTTACTAGCATATAAATTTATTACTTACCTGCCATTTGGCGCTCTTGTGCTTCTATCATCTTTTTAACCATATGGCCCCCTACAGAACCGTTCTGGTAAGATGTCAAGTCACCGTTATAACCCTGTTTTAGCGGTACGCCTATCTCGTTTGCCACTTCATATTTGAATTGGTCAAGAGCTGCTTTAGCTTCAGGCACTGCTTTTCTATTCCTAGACACAACTATTCACTCCCCTCATGTTATACGTTTAATCAACTATCGTATAGCAACCATTTTCATTGCTATGGGATTATTATAGGCAGGGATTGAAATAGTATGCTGGTAGTTATTTCAGAAGTTGTATGCCGTTTTAGGCGCGGCCAAGATATTCACCTGTGCGTGTGTCAACTTTTATTTTATCGCCAATATTTACAAAAAGTGGCACTTTTACAGATGCGCCGGTTTCTACTGTTGCTGGCTTGGTAGCACCTTGTGCGGTGTCGCCTTTAAACCCGGGCTCTGTATCTGTAATTTCCAACTCTACGTGCATTGGCGGCTCTATGCCAAAGATGCGCCCGCTATGTTCCAGGACTTTTATCATGTCGTTCTCTTTTACAAAAATCATGTTGTCGCCTACGTCTGTAGCATTAAGCTCTAATTGTTCAAAATTTTCTGTATCCATGAAGAAGTATGTCTGCCCGTCTTTGTATAGGTATTGCAGGTCACGGCGCTCTATATGAGCGCGTGGCATTTTTTCTGATGGGCGGAAGGTTTTTTCTAATATGCTGCCGGTTTCAAGGTTCCTAAGTGTGGAGCGTACAAAGGCCGCACCTTTGCCTGGCTTTACATGTTGGAAATCTATGATGATGTAGATGCCACCTTCATATTCGATTGTTATCCCGTTGCGAAATTCACCTGCTGAAATCATTGGTGGTTCCTCCTATAAATTTATTTATAAATTGTATTTGACTTATTACTGCAAAGGCACGGCATTATGCATTTCTATGCGCCCAGCGCCAAGTGTGGCCGTGATATCTCGCGTATAACCGCCACCAGCAAACCGTACGCGAAACGCAGTTGTTGCTGTGCCTCTGGGATGAAAAGCTATTGTGTGATCTAATCGAGCAGTGGAGTACGTAAGTTCAACACCATCTTGGAGATATACACGCCGTATTTCATTGTCTGGGTACAGGGACATAATCCTATACATATTGTTTGCTCGGTCAAAGTGTATTGCATGTTGCTGCCCGCTTATTACTGCCATACGCTGGGCATAACGCATATCTGCTTGCAACTGAAGCATAGCTTGGTCTAGCGCGGTGCGGCTTGGCTGCCTAAAGGCCAAGAAGATACCACTGGATATTACAACAATAATTGCAAGCGCAATAACAAGCTCAAGCAGCGTAAACCCGCCGTTATTGCGGCCTGTACGGGCTATCATGGCCTTGCATCGCCATAATACCTCTTAAGCAGCCACCCTTCTATAAGCCGTTTAAAATGCACAAAGAACAAATCTTTTTTGGATATAGGGTTTACCAATATTGTAGTAAGCCTGGCATTCTTACCTGCCCATACATCAGAAAGTAATTGGTCGCCAATAATAGCGGTATACCCGCGCTTTGTGCCCATTTCTTTCATGGACTTGCGTACACCGCGGGTAAGAGGCTTTGCAGCGTTGGCAAACCCTGGTATGCCCAATGGCTTGGTAAAGTGCGCGAGCCGCTTGTTGGTATTGTTAGTAAGTAGGCATACCTTAAAACCTATGCGATGCAAGCGCTTAATCAAAGCCACTGTTTTTGCCGAAGGCTGGTTGTCTGCATAAGGTGCTAGTGTGTTGTCTAAATCAAAAATCAACCCGCGTATCTCGTTTTGCCATAGTTCGTCGTATGGGATATCATAAACCGTATTATAATAAAAATCGGGTTTTAGCATCCCCATGCTCCCCGCCTCCTTTGGTTCTCTTCAATATCAAGTCTTAATGACTCTACCATTTCGAGCATAAATTCGTCAAGAAATAATATCATACCGCCGTATGGTACGCCGGGAAACTCGGCTCCACCCATCTCTAACATATAAATAGTATATGCATCCAAAACCGTTTCCCTATCGCCAATGTGTGTCCAATTTATGGACGCTTCTACTGCCGCCCCAACACGTATGTCTATGCCTTCATACCTATGTATTACCGTGTCAACGCGAAAACTATCTATACCAATACATACAGTGGTTACTGCGCGGTATGAGTCGGATATCGTACGCTCGCCTGCGTTGATGTTGGCATCAAGCCCCCAAACAAGCTGATACGCAAAAAAATGACGCGTAAAATTTGCATCCATAGAAGCCCTTAAATCTATCATTGCTTCTTCTATAAAAATACGCCTAAGCTCGCCCCGTGAGAATGGGCTAAGTATTAGCCTTTCGTCCACAATATCAAACACTATGTAGTCCCCTATTAAAAACCTATGCCATGTGCGGCTGTTGATATTGTCCTTGTTGGCCTCTAGGGCCTGACGCAATAAAAAAAAGGCCTGTTCGTTCCCGGCTACAGCCAAGTCGTACAGCCCTACATATGTAGTATAACGTGCGGTTAACCGCCTACTTACGGTGGTTACACTCAAGACCACTGCCGCCAACATAACAATCAGCATAGTAATTGCCAATACGGAAATATAAGCGCTGCCAACACGTGATTTTGAAGCGGGCATAATTAACTCCTACTACACCATACCCACAGCGTGGCCAATAACCTGGCCATCTTCGCCCCATACTACAGTAATAATAGTAGAGTTGGCCAAAGCAATATTAGTACCTGCGACTGCCGCGCTCACATCTGGTGTGTCTATAGTATGAAATTCTTGCGCATACCTGCCAAAAACCCAAACGCTGTACTCAAAGTTACTGGTTATGCTTGCAACCCTAGTTTTTGGGTCTGTACCGCTTGCTAGTGCGTCGCGCACTGCCAGCATAATACGCTGGGCTTGCAAGTGGCCATCATATGCGTCTACCGCGAAGGTCATGTTGCGCCCGGCTTGGGACATGGTGGGGATAACAGCCAGCACTACTATTGCAAACAAGGCCAAGGCTATTATCACTTCAATGTACGAGAAGCCGCGTGTCTTTTTGTTTGCTGTCATGCACAATCACCAGTCTTAGTCTTAGTCCCAATCCTAGTCCCAGTCAAGTATCACTTTACCAGAATCGCCGCTGCGCATTACCTCAAAGGCTTTGGCAAAGTCTTGATAGTGGTAGCGGTGGGTAATAATTTTCTCTATTTCATTATCCAGCCCAGACTGCAAAAGGGCGGACATACGGTACCATGTGTCGTACATTTGGCGGCCATATATGCCCTTCATGGTTAGGCTGTTAAAGATTACTTTGTTCCAGTTGGTTAGGGTATCCTCTGGAAGGATGCCCAGGATGGCCATTTTGCCGCCGTTGGCCATAGTGTCTAGCATATCGCTAAAAGCGGAAGCGCTCCCGGACATCTCTAGACCCACGTCAAAGCCCTCTGTCATTGACTTGAGGCTTTTTACCACATCTTGCAGCTTCTCGTGCCTTACGTCTACAGTTGTGGTTGCGCCTAGTTCTTTGGCCATTTTTAGCCTGGTGGGGTTTATGTCTGTTACTACTATGTGCCTGGCACCTGCCCGCTTTATAATGGGTATAGACATCAGCCCTATGGGCCCGGCCCCGGTAATTAGCACATCTTCACCCAGCACATTAAAACTGAGGGCTGTGTGAGTGGCGTTGCCCAGCGGGTCTAGTACGCTTAATACGTCTAGCGATATATTTTCGTCACATACCCAGATATTTTCGGCCGGGAATGCGATGTATTCGGAAAATACCCCGTCCATGTTTACACCTATACCCACGGTTTGGCGGCACAGGTGAGGGTGCCCGGTTATGCAGTGGCGGCATTTTTGGCATACGATATGCCCCTCGCCAGAGACTAGCTGCCCCACTTTTACGTTGGTCACATGCTTGCCTACATCTATTACTTCACCTACAAACTCGTGGCCTATTATTTGCGGTGTTCTAATTGTCTTACTGGCCCATGCATCCCAGTTGTATATGTGAATGTCTGTGCCGCATATTGCGGTTTTTTTAATTTTTACCAGCACTTGTGTATCGCTTGGGGTGGGTTTTGGCCTTTGTACTAGTGCCAGGCCGCCAGGTTCTGGGGTTTGTTTTACTATAGCTTTCATGGCTTTCTCCTTTCGCGGCCTTTGTACAGTTTATATAGGTGGATAATTATTAGTGCTGCGTTTAGGATGTACACGCTGTGTGCGGTAATTAGAATGCCATATACTATAAAAATTGCCGCCCCAATTATGTTGACTTGGCGGATTCTTTTTTCGGCAGTGAAAAGGAAGGACAATAGTACGAACAATGTTGCAATAATCCCTATTATTTCGTGCACGTTTTTACCCCTTAATGACTTCACACTCGGAGTTTCAGGTGAAGTCTTACTTCATAATCTTGCAGTATAATTCTTCTGCAGTGCTTACTATAGTTTTTGCCCCTGCTGCTTCAAATTCCTGCATAGAGCCATATCCCCAGGTCACACCAATGCTGTCTATGCCGGTTTCTTTGGCGCCAATGATATCATGCTCACGGTCGCCTATCATTATTATTTTTTGAAACTTGTCTTTGCCGCCTAACTGGTCAAGCGCGGTCGTGATTACTTCGCTCTTGCGCTCGCGAGTCCCGTCTGGCTCGGCCCCCATAATAACATCAAAGAAACTTGCAAACATGAAGTGCTGGGCTATTAGCTTTGCGAAAGTTATGGCTTTTGACGTGGCTATTGCCATGGTAATGCCCTTATCTTGCAATTTTTGTAGCAACTCCATTATGCCGGGGTATACGGTGTTCTCGTACATACCTTTTTGGCTGTAATACTCGCGATATTTTTTTACCACTTCTTCTACTTCGGCGTCAGAGAATGGATGGATAAGGCGCAGTGCCTCACGCAGCGGTGGGCCTATTAAAAAGTCCTGCGCGCCGCTGTAGTTGGATGATGTAATACCGGCGGCTGTTAGTGCATATGTTGCCGAGTGTATAATGCCTGGTTTAGAATCTGTGAGTGTGCCGTCTAGGTCGAATAAACATAGGGTTTTCATGTATTAATTCATGCCTCCTTCGTCGGCGGAACAAATAGGTTGGTATGAAAATCCGCTTCGCGGATGTTTCACACTTCGCCTCCGTGTTGTGTTGCTAAGAAGCTGCATACAGCTTCTAACTTTTCACGAGTATATGGAAGGGGAAATCCATTGTCAACCATTGGTGTGGTGGTGTAGAAAACCTTTATCGGTATCATCAAAACCGGAGCTTTAGCAATAAACATCACCTGAACACCTCATCTAAAACACCGAAGCAGTCCAATAAACAGCACACAAGCCTTGACACAATAAGTAGGAGAGAGTATATTTGTTGCAAATAGTCATAAAATGTAGATTTATGGACTTTGTAACATGTATAGATTAACAACTTTAGTAAACATAAATAAAGCAGATACCCCCCGTCCAACAAGTGAACCCACGAGGAAGGATAGGAACAATGAAAAGGAAAATGAAATGCAACCCCCAGTTAGCTAACCCCCACCCCGCAACCCCAACAAACATCCGGAAACAAACCACCGGACACAATAGGTTAAGCAAAAATACATCCAAGGCCGACAAGGAGTAGCGATATCCGTCGGCCTTTTTTATTGTTGCTTTAATGCTTTTTATTGCCTTATTACCGCCCATTACTGCCTTTTATAACCTTTAACATAATCCATCCAAACTACCCCCCCCCAA